>JAKJEN010000100.1 GCA_022705405.1 Planctomycetota bacterium
GCAAAGAGGCCATAAAAGAATGACTTTTTCAGGGCGATCAGTTGAGCCACTCGCTTGCCATCTTGGCTAAATCCTGAATATCTACTATCCCATCGCCAACGCCATCAATGTCGGCAGATAGCCCATCGCCTATGGTCAGCCATTCCTGGGCCAAGATATTAAAATCTATATAATTGACATCCTGGTCGTGATTTATATCAGAAATCTGATTTTTATAGGTGATATGCCACTTCTGCGAATCCTTGATATCGGGGATATAGGAAAAGTCATTGACGGTACAATTTTGTCCGGCTGCCGTTATTTTTCCGGCTATGACATAATTTTGAAAATCTGTTTTTGCTTTGGTAATAAGTTTCCCTTTGCGAAAATCAATCTTGCCGTAATTCCACAGATATAAGGACGGCGATTCTAAAACACCGTCATTCAGATAGACTGTACTTGGGCTGTTGGAGCCCACATCAAGAGCATCCATTAGTACGACATGTCCGCCGTTTACAATCAAAGAACTCTGACTTTCCGCCTTTGTGCTGTACCCCATGATAATTCGGCCGCCAAAGGTTCCATCAAAGAAACTTGTCAGCAGACCGCCCGTAATTTCATAAGCGCTTTGTACGACCTTATCATGAAGCCCGATAAACATATTTCTAAATTTTAATGTGCCGCCGGTTTGCAGTACCTTGCTGTCATAACCGTCTGTACCGATTTGAATATCGATCGTTTGCGCTCCGCCTAAGCTATCCACCTCGTCATCGATCCAGGCGTAATTGTCAACCCCAGTCAGCCCGGCGCCTGGGCTATGAAAGATCACATTTTGCGGTACCCCCAAAGGAATCGGCGCTGCAACGATTGCTTTACCCCAGTTTGCGCTGTTATCCCATCGATGATCGCCGGTATAGTTTTTCCAAAAGGCGGTTCCGTAGGCATTGACTGTAAAGATCGCCGTTTCGCCGGTCGACATCGAAATAGTGAACTGCGTGATTTGATCTCCCACCGATTGATTGGAGATTATATTAAAGACCGAAGAAGGAGCGGGCAGAGTAATAGTCTTAACGCCGCTGCTGCTGGCATGGATCATGAGCCAGTTTGCATTCGCGACAAAGACATCGTTTGTGGTTGAATAAACATGCACCCCCGCCTGCTGATAAATATGTCTGAGAATTGTAGTGGGGATTCCAGAGGTGGGCGAATAGATCGAAGTCCAGGCGCCCATATTTTTTGAGACAAAAGCCGGCTGGGTTCTCCAGACGTCATAATAGCCCCATACAATCGCGCCGCTTTGAGAGGGCGAAAATTTAGGCGATATATTTTTGATGCCTCCGCCAACATAACTGCTGAAAGAGGACGGGGTTGAGAAAATCTGATTGTTGACATAAATAGTAGAAAAGGCGCTTGAATCGGATTTTGTAAATGCAATGTCCGTAATATTTTGCATCTCAGCAAGCGATGGACCTGTTTCGGCGATAAAACCCGGAGCAAAAATCCAGACCAGTTTATGATTGTTATTCTTTAAGGCGTTAACCGCGGCGCGCTGGGCCGAAGTCATATAAAGACAGTCCAGAAATATATACACTTTATGCTCCGGAACCAGACCCTCCTCAAGATCTTCGATCAGATATCTGTTATAGGGTGCGCCGGCCCTTGTCAGGGTGTCGGTTATAGCCATATGAAATTCAGGCGTCAAGGTAACCGAATTGCTGTTGGCGATATAAAATTCACTTTCCATAGAAGTGATAACCGCAACTTCGGAAAGTCTGGTTCGCGGAAGAAATTGGCTGGCGTCGGCCCATCGCTTGATATTTCCGAAATTGGACATAATGGTCGGATCATTATACCAAAAGCCCGACGAGTGATCCATGTACCACATTCCGCAGCCGGTTGTGACCATGTTGCCGAATGAACGATTCAGTACGCTAAGGGATTCCTGAAGATTGGTTGCGTATACGCAAGAAGTTCCAGGAGGCGCCAGGTGGGTTCTTTCGTCCGCTTCATCTATAAATAATTTATTATGTAACCGGAGACTTTCAGGGAAATTTCTGAGTTGACCGTGGCCGCCGAGAAATCGGCTGTGATAGGAATGAGGCGCTGAAACCAGATCCACATTCGGGAGGCGGTGCATCTTGGCAGCGGCCCGATGATCGATTACCTGCGGGTAAGAGGGCAAATCGGGTTCATACCCATATAATGCACAAGCCAGCCATTTTCCATTTGTTTCCTGCTTTACGATACCGCAAAAATAATCAATTGCATCTACCGTGGCCTGATGAAAAGCTTCGTAGTAATCGGTCACATTCCGCGCATATCTGAAAACTCCTAAAGTGGGCGTGGTCAGTTCTGCTTTCGTGGGAAAAGGCGCCGTCTCAAAAGTGACATAAGGCCAGTTCCAGGCGGCTCTTAGGGCCTCTACATCGCCATTATACTTGGATTGCAGATAACTTCGAAAATAAGTTAGCATCGGTGCGCTTACATCGGGCAGATTGGACGCGGAGTAGGTGTGCCATTCTCCATAAAGGCCCCCGGCGATGTGAATTCCCATTATGCGGTCCGCATAAGGTCCGGCAAGGATATGTTGTATATTGGCGCGAAGGGCTTCGCCGGCCTGCTGTTTCCACAGAACAGAGGCAAATGATTCATGAATCGTACCATCCCCAGGAAGATAATTTGGATTGGCAGGCGGATCCAGATAAGCAATTTGCTCATTGGGGTTTGCCTGACACCACCAATAGGGAGCCCACACATGAATACGGGGCATCAAATAATGGCCTGGGGGCAAATCGACATTGAAATTTGTCAGAATTATATCCAGATTTGTAAAGGAATAGGTATTCGGGCCTATCCACCCTAAGTCTAAAAAATAATTCTTTTTAATACAGGAATAGGCCTTAAAGCCAATATTCGAAAAATTAACGGCGTCTCGCGTGCTGATTCCCTCTTCAAACAGGATAAGCGGCACTTCAGGTTTCCCATCGAAGTAAAAAGAGGTGGATCCGTTTAATTCGATTCTGTAAAAATCCTGTATGGCAAGCAATGGGCTGGATGCCCAAAGAACTGCAAAAAGGAAAAAAAGGGCAACCTTTTCAGTTCCTTTGTTGATATTTTTCCTTTGTCGAGTTCTCATAATTCAACCTTTCCGATTTGAGAATCAAGAACCATTGCATACCAAACGTTTGTACACTGTTTATATAACCATAATTAGAGAATGTCAACAGAAATATAAACGAAATTGAAGAAAATATGCAAAACTTTGGCATTTTGTTTAGAAAGTACATTCCCAATGTGCATGCTATACCGGATATCGCAGATGCTGAAATGAAAAATCGAAGATTAATTTTAAAATAATTAAAAATGCCATAACTACTGAATATAACAGCAGATAAAAAAATTTGCGTTGACCATGAATAAAGACTTACAAAAAATTTCAAAAAAAGTATGTGCAAACGCTTGACATGAAACTCATCTGTCTGGTAAGATTACGCTGGTTTATAAATTATAAGCTGGTGAGTTTGACTGTGTGTGCAGTCAGCGCCTTACAAAACTATTTTTTTTGGAGGAAATGGTATGAAGAAAGTAAGCGAGTTCATTTTGGTTTTGGTGTTTTGTACCGGTGCGGTGTTTGCAACTACGACTTGGGTTGGCCCTGGAGACGGCTTGTGGACCACGCCGGGAAACTGGGATTCCGGAGAAGTGCCCGATGCTCTCACAGACGTAAGTACCTGGTGTTCCAACGGCCCTGACAATGTGATTACCGTGAATTCGGGAGACACAGCCGTATGTCAGGATTTGTATTTTGCTCCGGATGGCCGAAGTTCAGAAATGGTAATTAACGGAGGGACGTTTACGTTTCGAAACATGTTTGCCAAGATTTGGGACGGCGCAACCAGCGGCGGCAAGTTTACAATCAATGGCGGAGTCGTCAGCAGCGTATTTGATGGAAACTTTGGCGGCAGGGTGCATGCCAATTACGGCAGTTTCCCCGGCAGCACAATGACCTTTACGCAAAATGGAGGTTTGTTTGACCTGGATGACGCCTTTATCTTTGATAATTACGGCAACGGCGCGGTTTATAATCTCAACGGAGGCGTCTTTGACGCAAAATACATTGCAACCTGGAATGGCGATTCAAGCGGGATCAATCAAATAAATTTCAAAACAAACGGCGGCACCCTGGTCCTGAATAGCTATGGGAACTTTACAATTGATCTCCTCCCCAAGGGCTATATTTCGATTGATGGCGTACGGGCGACCGATGAGAGTCAGTTTGTCCTGGACTGGGAGACCTATCCAAACCGAGTCGGGATTTCTGTTATTCCCGAGCCGGCGACTTTTGTTCTCATGGGGATAGGAGCCCTGGTTTTTGCAAGAAAAAAATAAGGTAGACCGGTAAAGTCCAGCCCTCGCAAGAGGGCTGGACAGTATTAAACGGCGCGTTAAGTACAAAGGAGTATGATATGAAAAAGACATCCGTATTTTTCCTGTTCCTGATAATCAGTTTGGGCATAAGTATGACGGCCAACGCGGCGCCGCCGAGATTCTTCTGGATCGACCGCACACTGAATCATTTATGGGCCGATCCGGACAACTGGAATATCGAAGCGAACCCTTATTATGGAGTGCCGACAGCTATCAATGAGGTACGTACCTATAATGCCAATGGTCTTCCTGATTATATCCTGATTCAAGAGGGCGATACCGCACTCTGTCAGGATCTTATCCTTGGCGAAGATGTAAGAAGTACGACCCTGAGAATCGACGGCGGCTATCTTCAATTTCGCAACATGTTTGTCGGCTTGAACTGGGGCGGCGATCCGCCTGCCGGCCAGTCCTATGTTGAAGTTATAATAAACGGCGGTACCGTCTATAGCAAGTTTGACGGATCGTTTGGCGGAAAAATAATGGGAGGGTATAGCGACAATACCGGAAGCTCTGGTCATATTGTTCAAAATGGCGGAGAGGTTATTCTTGAGTCGGCTCTTGAACTGGCCGCCTATGGAAGCAAATTCCTGTATGAACTGAAAGGCGGCGTATTTGACGCCAAGTGGGTAAACACGCTCCAGGAAGATCCATACAGCGCTAAAATAGACATTACTTACGGCACTCTGGTTTTGGATACGGTGGGTAATTTTCTAAACGATCTGGTACCGTATGGATATATTTCGGTTAATGGAACTGTCGTTACAGATCCGAATATGTTTAATTATGATCTGGACACCTACCCTACTCGTGTGGGTATTAAAGTTAAAAATCCGCCCTTGCACGCCGATCTGAATAACGATAAAGTAATTGATTTATCAGATTTCGCGATTCTTGCCGGCGAA
Organism: Planctomycetota bacterium; assembly: GCA_022705405.1. Taxonomy (GTDB): domain Bacteria; phylum Planctomycetota; class Phycisphaerae; order Sedimentisphaerales; family Anaerohalosphaeraceae; genus JAHDQI01. The sequence goes on from JAKJEN010000100.1 coordinate 5,313, forward strand.
TGGCTTGAATCTCGAGAATACTAAAGAATACACTTTAGACGGCGGCAGAGTTTTCTGCCGCCGTCTAAGGACGGGAAATACCGGTTACATTGACAGGAGATATATAAATGGAAACCAAATCCAAAATCAATCGAGGTTTTACCTTAATCGAATTGTTGGTCGTGATTTCCATTATCGCCTTATTGCTGTCTATTCTGCTGCCGTCGCTTCGAAAAGTTCGACAACAGACAAGAACCCTGCTGTGTTCGACGCTGCTGAAAGATATTACAAGCGCTATCTTTCTATATTCCAATGATTTTGCAAGCGGCATTCCTCCTTCTTTTCCAATATCCATGGAAGAAAGCGACGCAGCCAGAAACACGAAATGGGATCCCATCTGGATCGCCCGCGTGGCGCCTTATTACCAGAAAATAGGCGATTTTAGTCAGGACTTTTTTTCCACACCCTATAGCACTCCGTATTTTCGGTGTCCGACTCAGGAGTATTACTTGAATTTGATATTAGAAAGCGTGCGCAATAGGCAAGAAAGAGTTACCAGTCCAAAAACGGGCATGCAATTCAAGATCTATCCGGCCGGCGGAACCTTTGCGATGAACTGGTATTTTTCAGGTTACGGCGCCCTGGGCGGAGATGACAGTTATAATGTGCGCAAATTCAGTCAAGTTCGAAATTGCCCCAAAGTGCCGATGCTTTCCGATGCGGCCGCAGAACCCTATTATGAGTTTAATGGACAATTCTCCTGGGATCGCGCCTCCTTTGGGGGCTGGTTCATGCGGCCGCTGAACCCCCATCCGAGCGCCAGCCAGTATGGCTGGGAGGGCGGTTATGATGTTTATGGCCCTGCCCCGGTACATCAGGGCAAGATCAATTATGCCTTTTGTGACGGGCATGTTGAAACAAGGAGGATGTGGCCCTGGGACGACAACACCCATATAAATCGCGGGGATTATTTGTACTTGTTCCATCCGCTGGGGATAAAATAATCGCAATAAAAAACCAATCTCTGAATACATAGATGATATGACTGTTACGATTGAAGACATTGCAAGGCATATTGGAGTTCATCCTTCGACAGTTTCGCGGGCAATGAACGGCAGTCCGCGAGTCTCGGAATCGCGAAGGCAGCAGGTTCTGGCCGCCGCCGAGTCGCTTGGCTATCGAGCGAATATTATGTCTCGCGGACTGCTCGGCAAACGTACAGATACATTCGGCATTATTGCTCCCAAACTGGACGATTTACACGCCATCTCGCTGATTAATGCCCAGGAGGCCTTCTTTCGTGAAATGGGATGCGTCACGATTTTGACGATTACCAACTGTGAAGAACAGGCGGAACTTAAAGCCATTGATAATCTTATCAGCCGCGCCGTGGACGGTCTGGTAATGAATTATGTATCCATGTATGCCAGCGTGAAAGCCAAATTGATCGAATGTGCTCAGCGTATTCCGATTGTCAGGATCGGAGGCAACAGCCAGGGAGTTTTGGATGAGGTTGATGTTGATTTTAACAAATGGTCCTGTGCCGTGGTGAATCATTTGATTGAATATGGTCATCGGCGCATTGCCATGATAGTTGACTCTATTGACTACGAAGACGGCGAAGGGCACAATACAAAACTTGCCGGTTACAGGAAATCCTTAAGTTTGCACAATATTGAATACAATCCGGCCCTGGTTTTCTCCGTGCATTACCTTCACCAAAATATCAAGCATCTTATGCAGCAGATTATGTCGTTAAAAGAACGGCCGACGGCGATCTTTGCCTATAGCGATGATTTGGCGGGCGGCCTGATTAAGGCATTAACGACAGCCGGCTATAAAGTCCCTGAAGATGTATCTGTTGTCGGATTTAATGACGATTGGTTTGCAGACAGACTGGCTGTCAGTTTAACGACATGTCGACTCCCGGCTAATGAGATTGGGCGAGGGGCCGCTGAACTGCTGATACGCCGCAGGAAAAATCGGACGCTGCCGCCTGTTCGTCGTATGTATGAGTGCCAGGTAGTGATCCGCGATTCAACAGCACGTCATTCGGATACAGCAGGATAATGGCAACACGGCCCCCCAACATTCTTCGAAGGAATGACAGTATGAATAAAGTCAGATGTATTGAAAGCGATTGTTTAAAAAAAAGAAACAGCAAAAATAACGAAAAGTCCCAATATGATGTCGTACACAGAAATTCGAGGGTTTCGGTGATATTGGACACGGATATCGGGGGAGATATCGACGACACATGGGCTTTAGGAATGCTGGTCAATTTATCGGCGTATAATATTAAGATGGTCTCAACGGTCTCGTATGACGCCGTATACAGAACTAAAATAGTCGCCAAATTTCTTCAAACTATCAATCGAACGGATATCCCTGTAGGAATCGGCACTTCAACATCGGATCAGACCGGCGCTCAGCGCGACTGGGTTGAGGGGTATGATCTGGAAAAGTACCCCGGGATTGTTCATAAGGATGCCGTCGGCGCCATGGCAGAAATCATCGACAGCGCCGCGGATCCGATTACGATTCTCTGTATCGGAACCTTTCGAAATATAGCCGAATTATTCCGCCGTTATCCCGGAATAGAATCGAAAATTCGAATCGTAGCCATGTGCGGCAGTGTATATCAAAATATTCAGGGCGAAAACACGCCGATCCCGGAATGGAATATTGTCGAAGATATTTCCGCTGCACAGGCCGTATTCCGGAAAAAGCCCTCTATCACGATTGCGCCGGTTGATGTCTGCCGAAGCGTGCGGTTAGAGGGGGAAGAGTATGCCCTTGTTAGAGACAGTAAACTTCCCATACCTCAAATGATTCTGGAGCAATACAGGAACTGGACGCGCTGTCACCCGGAATTAGGAGGCTGCCCCCAGCAATACAGCAGTACCTTGTGGGATACCGTTGCGATCCATTTGGGATTAAGTACAGATTTTCTTGAAATGGAGACTCTGAATATTCGGATCGATGATCAGGGATACATGCGGATTGATAATACGTCCGGCCCTGTTCATTGTGCATTGCGATGGTCGGATCTTGCGGCTTTTAAAAAATATTTAGTGAAAACGCTGACGGCGTCAAAGACCCTGCCGGTAAGGAGCAGCGCTTCATGAATATGATGCCGATTGATTGGATCGTGGTGCTATGCGCCTTGGCGCTGTTATATGCAGTCAGCTATGTGGTAAAAAAATATATGGTGGGAGTGTCCGATTTCCTTGTGGCTGGGCGCTCCGTAGGAAGATATCTGGGTATGGGGTCCGGATCTATGGCGGGCCTGGGGGCTATTACTATTCTTGCCATTTGGCAAATGGGCTATAAATCCGGATTTGTCGGCAATTGGCTGTGGTCCTATCAATTTCCATTTGCTATCCTTCTTGGTTTGACTGGTTTTGGCGTTTTCCGATTTCGCAGAACGCGCGCCATGACGATTCCGCAACTTATCGAGATGCGGTACAGCCGAAAATTGCGCATCCTCTGCGGCCTTACGACCTATGTCTCCGGGGTTCTCAACATGGGGATATTCCCGATAGCAGGCGCCAATTTTATCGTCTTTTTCTGCGGATTGCCGACACATGTCGATCTTTTGGGAATATCCTGTCCCACAGTCCTTCTAATTATGATCATCTTGGTCGGTATTTCAGTGCTGATCTGTCTGACGGGCGGGCAGGTTGCGCTGGTTATAACAGACTTTCTGCAAGGCGTGTTCGTCAGCGTTATTTTGTTTGGCTTTGTAATTATTGTTTATAAAACAATGCGATGGAGCCATTTTGTTGAGGCCTACCAAATAATGGACGGCAGCCGCGCCCTGGTGGATCCGTTTGTTCGTTCCGGAAGCAGCGATTTCGGACTTGGTTTCTTTTTGATCCAGATATTCTGGATGTTTTATCTGATTGTGGCCTGGTCTCCGGATACCATGCAGGTCAGTTCGGCCAAAGATGCTAAAGAAGCCAAATTAATGCGGAGTCTTTTGCAATTCAAGTATTTAATCGGAGCCAGCATGGGGTTGTTTGTCTTGCCGCTTGCCGCCTATGTGATTATGCATCATAACGACTTTGCGGATATGGCGGCCAAGGCCAATTTTATATTGCAGGATGTGGACAATCCCTATCTTC
>JAKJEN010000101.1 GCA_022705405.1 Planctomycetota bacterium
GATGTATATCAGAACATTGAACTGGTATTGGAAAATTTGGGGCTGATAGATCGCACACTAAGCAACTGGAAGCGGCTGTCGGAGATTGTGGAAAACATCCTGCCGCAAGAAACACACAGTTAACTTATCAATTACTCTTAAGAAAAGATCAAATTAATATAAACCCTTAAATATTCATAAGATATAAAAATTATTGACTCCCCTGAATGCAACATAAGATACATTATGGGACGTTGCAGGGGGGTCAAATAAATACAAAACCTGACTTTTAGAGCCGGGTTTTGAATTAACTATTGAATTTTCTAACGAAGAGATATGGGTTTTCCAAGGATCTCCGAGGCGACTATTGCGCTGCGAAGCATTTTTCGGTCTTTGAGCATAGTTATTAAATTACGCTGAGCCATTGTTAAAGACGGATCATGGACGCCGGGTTTTTTTGTTTTTGTCTTTATAGCAGTGTCTTGAATAGCTGCCGCAGAATCCAGCGCGGGCTGGGCAGCAGGAATCGGTTGTGTCTTTATGGAAGGTTTGGATGGTGCAGGGCTAACCGGCCTTGACTGAGCAGGCGGACTGTACTTTGGCCTTCTTAAGTCGGGCCTGCTGATCGACTTCAAAGATCCCTGACTTTGCCGTGTTAAGTTATTCTGCTGTGAGAACTGCGACAATTGGTTTTGCTTTAATGTCTCTACAAGTTCCAGTAGATTGGTTGGCTTTGCTTTGGGCGATGTCTGATCTATCTTTGCAGGCGGATGATGAGCCCGGCCGGTCGCCGAAGCCGGAGAATGTGCCTTAACCGCAGGCACAGAAGGTTTTTCAGATTCTTCCTGCAACGATTGCTGTTGCTTTGATTTCTCCGATGCTGATTTGATCAGATTGCTGACGAGGGAAATAGCAGCAAAAATCACCACAAATACAAGCCCAAGCAGATCGTCAAGATCTGCAAGAGTCAAGATAAAGAAAAACTCTGCCATCTTAATCCTCTTTTTTCAACTCGCCGCCGCGGGCAATTGAATCCCGCATAGACGTGTCGGCATTGATATTCTTCATCCGATAATAATCCATGATGCCCAAATTCCCATGGCGAAACGCTTCGGCCATCGCCTTGGGAACCTCGGCCTCGGCCAAAACGACCTTGGCCTTGTTTTCTTCTACAAGGGCTTTCATCTCTTGTTCACGGGCCACAGCCATTGCGCGACGTTTTTCGGCCTCCGCCTTGGCTCGTTTCAGATCCGCCTCGGCCTGTGCGCCTTGCAGCTGGGCTCCAATATTGTCGCCCACATCCACATCCGCAATATCAATTGAAAGAATCTCAAAGGCCGTTCCTGCATCCAGCCCTTTGGCCAGTACGGATTTGGAGATATTATCCGGATTTTCCAAAACCGTTTTGTGAGTGATGGAACTTCCGATGGTAGTCACAATTCCTTCGCCCACGCGTGCAATAATGGTTTCCTCCGTTGCCCCGCCGATCAGCCGATCTATATTGGTTCGAACCGTTACGCGCGCCTTGGCCTTTAGCTGAATTCCATCCTGAGCCACCGCATCTACGGTTTCCCTGCCTTTTCGCGGGTCAGGGCAGTCAATCACCTTAGGGTTGACGCTGGTTTGCACGGCATCCAGAATATCCCGCCCTGCCAGATCAATCGCTGTGGCGGTCTTCCAGGTCAGATTGATGTTGGCCCTGTCGGCTGCGATCAAAGCCAAAACAACATTCTGCACCCGCCCCCCTGCCAGATAATGGCTTTCCAATTGAGATGTGGTTAATTCAAGCCCTGCCTTCATGGCCCGAATCCGATTGGAAACAATAATCCGCGCATTGACCTTTCGGAAGGTCATTCCGAGCAGTTCCCACAGGGAAACTTTTGCGCCGGACAACCAGGCCTGAATCCATAAACTGCCGTACTTGAAAATCAGGAAAATAAAGACCAGAACCAGAATACTGAGGATCATGAATACGGCAATCTGCACCTGCACAGGGATCTGACTCACTATAGCTGACATAAAATCCATTTGTCATTCCTTTCCGATTATGTAGGGTTGGTATCTCTTATGATTCTTTGGCTTCACTGACTACTCTGACGGTCACTTGGGGCCCTTCCACCCGAATTACTTGAACCAGGCGGTCTTTATCAATATATCCTCTTTCTGAGACACATTCCACACGCTGTCCGTCAAATTCACAGGTGCCCACGGGTCGAAGAGGCGTCCTGACAATTCCTTTTTTCATCAATAATTCATCCAGCGTCCGTCGATCCGGAATTCCATCCCCCCTGCCGCCTTCCGGCTTGCCCAGAATCAGTTTTTTGCCGACAGGAGTTTTTGGGAAAAATCGGTAGGTGAGAATCCAGACAATCGGAATCACTATCGCAGCGACTGCTATGCCTATCCAGCCGGATATCTGACCGTATTCAAAAAAGATCGCCCCTCCGGCGATCAGGCATACGATGGCGCAAATCGTAATAAAACCGAAACTGGGCACAAAGATCTCAAGTACCAGCAGGATCGCACAGGCGATGAACAAAAAGACGGCAAAAATGATCCACATAATATCCATCGCTATTTTTGATCCTCTTTGTGTTCTTTGACTACCACCCGATTGCCTCGGATCTGCAGCACAACTACCTTTTTTCCGTTCTGAATAAAGGCCGCCTCCGAGACCACATCTACAATTTTGTCTCCGAATCGGGCCTGTCCTGACGGCCGACAGATACTAACAACCTCTCCTATATCCCCTGCCGCAAGGGGCTTTTGGATATCCAGGCCGCTTCCGGAAGCGCTGATCGGAAGATCCGCAGCGGGGACCGTTTCAGTTAATATCAGACCTTTGATAAACGTTCCTTTAGGCAGAACGTATTTGGTCAGCAGATATGCCGCTGCAAAAAAGAGTATAATTCCGCCGGATATGCCGGCCATGTTATCTAGGAACAGCGCCCATTCCATTTTTCCCTTTGGCCAGGGAATTTCATTGGGCGCGTTTTTGACCATGATTCCGAATATACCCGCCATCAAGCAGAAAATTCCGGCTATGCCTGTCACGCCAAAGCCAGGAATAAAAAAAATCTCGATCAGCAGCAGAACCATGCCGACAAATAAAATCGCAATTTCGATCCAGTTGGCCATGCCGATCAGATACTTGCTGCCCACTAAAACAATTAGACAGGTAATTGCCACGACGCTGGGCAGTCCGATTCCCGGAGTGTTTAATTCCACATATACTCCCAGCAGGATTCCGAGGACCAGAATGCTGACGACGAGCGGGGAATTTAAAAAGCGAACCAGTTCCTCTGACCAGGTGGTTGAAAGAGTCACAATCGGCCGCGTAAAGGTCACTTGATCTCTTTGTTCCAGAAAAGCGATTGCCTCTTCCAGATCCGTCACAACCGCTCGTGCAATGCCGTATTCTTTGGCTTTGGCCGCCGTAAGAGTCAGCAGTTCCCCCTCTTTGACAATTAATTTTTTGTGTTCCAGGTCGTAGACATTGGGATCTTCGGGCAGAAATTCCTTTTCAAAGTATTCGGCTTTGTCTGTTTTTTTGTTTCGGACCTGCCAGACCTCCAGCTCCTGGCTGACCATCGCCTTTAAAAGAGACTCCGGATACCCATTGGCCTGAGCGGCGCGGCTGAATGTGGACCGAACAAAACTTTCCATTTTTTCCCGTTCGGCCCCCTCCAGTTGGCCTCCCATGCTGATGGGTGCGCTGCAGCCGATGGTTGTATTTTCACGCATGATGATATCTTTGCAGGAGGCGCTGATCATAGCGCCTGCGCTGATGGCTTCTGTGCTTACATACGCCGCCGTATGAACCTTTTTTCCGATCTCAAGAATCAGATATTTGCTGATGTCGTCGGCGCTTTGAACCAGCCCTCCATAGGTGCTGATGTCCAGAATCAGGTAATCCGCTCCGTTTTGGATGGCTTGATTGCCCCTTCGGACGATGGACTTATACAACCCATCGTCGATCATCTCATGGCAGGAAATCACAACGGCTTGCCGACCGGCATAGGGCGGTCTTTGCTCTGCATTGTCCGGTTCTGGAATCGCGCCGCAGGATGCGGCGGCAAACAGACACAGACTAAGGACACAAACGACCCAAGCCGGCTGAGGGAATAAAACTCGCTCTCGAATTAGACTCCTTCGATTTATCATGCCTGTTATTGTAGCCGGCCAACCGGTTCCGGACAAATAAATTTTGTGCAATTAACGCAGTTTCAGTTCGGTTTTTATTTTTCGCCCATTAAGACCTCGGCGATATTCAGGGCATGGTCTTTAATCCGCCGATACGCCGAAAGCATATCTGTGTAAATCAGGCTTTTTAAGGGGCTGACCTGGCCGTCTCCCACCCGCACCAGATGTCTGCCGCGGCATTGCTTCATAAAATTGGTGATCGTAGCCCCCTTGGTTTGAACTTCGCTGAAAAACTTCAGCGAGCCCTTGCCTTGCTCCAGTACCGGCTGGATCAGGTGAAGATGTTCATCCACGATATCATGAAGATGGTTGAGTTCTACGATCCCCTCCGGGCTTATCGTGAGATGATGATCTCTGAGTTTAAGCCGCAATTTCAGAATGGTGACTATATAATCGCTGATCGATTCATACTCATCGGCCATCCGAATCTGCCGCTGGCTTTCAAGAATCACATCATGGGAAATATTGCCGGACAGGATGTCTCCGAGAAATTCCACGACTTCCATCTGAATCACATCCAGATCTTTTTCAACCTGAAAAATTTCTTCCTCCCGCTTTATATCCAGTTCTTCATTGGTGAGCATGGTCTTCAGCAAATCCATCGTCCGAATTACGGTTTGGCCCATACGGATCACTTCTTTGAAGGACTGCTGAATTCCCAAAGCCGGCGTATTCAGCATGCGGAGCGTCAAATAGGTAAGTCGCGGCTTTTCAGCGGCCTTTTTTTCTTTAACCGCCCAGGAAAGGAACGCCGCCATCGGGCCGATCAACGGCAGGAAAAACAGGGTATTGAGGACGTTAAAAACAGAGTGAGTCAGGGCAATCGCCGGCTGGGTATAAGGAAATATGGTCTGATCTTTTGTATAGATGGGCAAATCGGCAAGTGTTTGATTTTCGGCGGCTTTTTGAAGATCACGGGCCAGAGCATAATCGTCTTTGTCTGTCAGGATCTGGTTGGATGAATTCACTTTGAGCCCATCTGAATTGAGGCGGTAAATATTTTGCTCAGGAATCTTGTATTGCTGCAGATCCATCAAAATATCGGCTTCGTCTGCCTCTGTTATGACAATCGCTTTCACATGTCTAATTCGGGTCTGCGTAAGGATCTGTCCGATCGTATCCAAAAACCAGGGAAAGATCAGACTGATCAAACAGACTCCGATGACCTTAAAAAGAAAATGAGAATAAGCCGCTCGACGGGCGTTTGTTCCGGCGCCCAGGGAGGCCAGATAGGCGGTGACTGTTGTGCCGATATTCTCTCCTAATATCAGAGCCATGGCTGTCGGGAAATGGATAGCGCCGGTATAGGCCAGGCCCATCGTAATACCCACCGTTGCCGAAGACGACTGAACGACGGCCGTCAAAACCGCTCCTGTCAGAATGCATTTCCAGATCCCCAGGTAATTATCCGGATGAAACCGGCGAAACCATGCGATAAATTCCGGCATATCCTTAATCGGGCCAAATCCGTTTTTCATCAATTCCAAACCGAAAAATACCATTCCGATTCCCATCAGAAACATCGCCGTAAAACGGATCTTGTCTCGTTTGGTAAACAGATAGAACAATGAAGCCGCCCCCAGCAGCGGCAGTCCGTATTTGCCGAGGTTGATAACCAAAATCCACGCCGTAATGGTGGTACCGATATTGGCTCCGAGAATCACCCCGATGGCCTGCACAAGAGTCATAAGACCCGCATTGACCAGTCCAACAACCATCACCGTCGTCACGGAACTGGACTGGATAATCATCGTCACCACCGTTCCCAGACCGCAGGCCATAAGCCGATTGTTTGTAACCGCTCCGATCATTCGGCGCAGTCGCTCTCCTGCGACTGCCTGCATTCCTTCCGACATGTTTTTCATCCCAAGAAGGAAAATGCCCAATCCGCCGCAGACTTGATAAATTATCTCAAGGGTCTGGTTCATAAACTGCTAAACTTCATTTTCAGCAGATAGCAAGAGAAGATATCTTTGGCATAGACGATTAAATATATTTAGGGCTGGGGCGGCTTGTCAAGTCGAAACCGATCATAGCCGGAAAAAAGATCCCAAAAGAAGGGCTATTTTTCAGCCAGCCGACAGAGGATCTCTATGCCTTTATCTATTTTCTCGTCTGTTGTAGCATAACTGATTCGAAAATGGGTATCTTTCTCGCTGAAAACATTGCCCGGGATAATCAGCACCTTGTTTTCAATCGCCGTTTTCACAAATTCGGTTGCCGAAGAGGCCCAGTCCGGCTTCTGCACAAACAGATAAAAAGCGCCGCCGGGTTTCATGAGAGAATACGATTTGCTCAGGCCTTCCACAATCCGGTCCCGCTTTTGCCTGTACTGATCAACATAAGGACGGATATCATAGTCCATGGCCGCTACAGACGCGATCTGAAACGGCGTAGGAGCGCAGACAAACGTGTACTGCTGAATCATGTTCATCGATTCCATCAGAGCCGACAGATGCCCGCTGCAGGCGGCGTATCCCATCCGCCATCCGGTCATCGCTGAACGCTTGCTGAATCCCTTTAACAGCAGAGTCTTTTCATACCAGCGGCCCACACACGGGTTGGGGCTGTCATAGCAAAAATCTTCATAAATTTCGTCGCTGACAATCACCAGATCGTGTTTTCTTGCCAGTTCTGAAACGGCCTTGACTTCCTGTTCCGTATAAACGGCGCCGGTTGGATTAGCCGGTGAATTCAGAATGATCATCTTGGTTTTCTTTGTGACGGCTTGGGTCATTTTTTCCACCGGCAATTTGAAATCCGGATAGCTGTCTGCGAAAACACAGGTTCCCCCCAGCAGATTGACCAAGTGCTTGTACATCACAAAGTAGGGATCGGTCATGATGACTTCATCCCCCGGATCAATCAGGGACATAAATGCCAGCAAAAGCCCCCCGCTCACTCCGCTTGTGGCCATAACCAGAGGATCCTGCCATCCGGTCTCTTTTTGCACAGTTTTTCGGATTCTGGTCAGCAGCTGTTCAACGCCGGCTGTCTGCGAATAGCGATTATCTCCATCTAAAATAGCTTTTACAGCGGCTTGTTTGATTGGCTCGGGTACATCAAAATCCGGCTGACCGATCGAAAAATTGACCGGATCCTTCAGGGCTCCGGCCAGTGCAAACACCTTGCGAATACCACTGGAATCAATAAGTTTGGTTCGCTGAGCCAGATACGAAGACATTTGTTCGCTCCAATTCTATAAATTTTATCTATTCAGAAAAAAAGATATACTGTCTGCGCATAAAAAAGCCGCCCGTACAACAGCAAGGTACGGAACGGCCTGTTTTTTCGGCTTTGCCGACATCGCAGCGCCCTATGATGCGGCTGGGACGGCCGCGCCGGCTCCTCCCGCGCCTTCCGCTTTCTTGTCATCTGTTGATTTCTTGCCGCCGGCGCTCTTGCGGTGGGCTACTTTGGGAAGTCCCAAAACTCCGTCCGTTTCCTCCCACCGGTCTTCTTTTTTAAGCGCTTCAACCCGCTCTCCTCGGGACAAAACATTGCGATGTCTCTTGAGGGCGTCTTTTAACTTCAAGGAACGATCTACTGACATACCATGAACTCCTGAAATACTTTATTCTTAATTCTTCACTTTCATCCCATACGCATCCTGAAACGGAGTGCGTCCAAAATTTTCATATCCGTCCGGGGCCTTATATTTACCGCCGACACTGCGGATTTTTTCCAGCATCTTTTGCCCGTCTGAACCGGCTTTCAGTGGCGAGTCAAATCGCTCGCTGGTCACCAACAGATAATAACTGCCCCGCCTCAGGATCTCGGTTTTGATTCCGCTGCTATCGAAATACGTCTGCGCCGGAAGCAGATGCTCCCGTTTGGTATATGTCGCAATCACAATCACGTGATCTTTTTCCAGTCCCGTCTTTGTCTCCTGCGGCGGCTTGCTCTCCGCTGGAGCAGGCGGTGCGGTCGGCACTACCGGGGCAGTCGGCTTGGCTGTTTCTTTCGGTTTTGGCTGAACCGGTTCATTTTTTACGGTAACCGGAGCCGGTTTCTCTTGCCGCGGCGCCTGTGAGACAGGAACAGTCGGCTGGGACGGAACTGGCTGTTTGTCCTTGCCTTTGCCAATCAAAAAGAGCACTACAAAAACTCCGATTACCACGCCTGCGATTACAATCCATCCCTGGTTTATCTGCAGCGGCTTTGATTTTGCCGCCGCATATGGCCGAAATCCGGCCGGAACCGATTCTCGCTCGGTCTGGCGCCGGGATTCCGGCAGTTTAACCTCCGGCTCCGGCCGAGATTTTGACATTGTCTGCTTCATCCGGGCCTGTCCCTGCTTAATCGCCTCACTCAATGCCCGATGGTTATATCGTTTTGCCATAGACTTTCGTATCCTAACGCGGTCATTTCTTAGGGATTCAATCGCTTCCCTGCTCTATCGGCAGACATGATAATTGTTTGAGGGTATCCAATCTGAAGGACAAAAGCAACCCGAAAAACAGATTTTGGGAAGATTTTTGAGAAAAATCAGGATTCTTTATTTGACAAAACTCTGTTTTTCTGTTATTGAACACCATTCTTTCCAAAAATTTTCTTTACGGAATAAGCCGGCTTTGGTAGGTAAAGTGTATAGTATCGAGCAATCACTCGAAAAAGTCCCATAAATCTGTATTCAAATTGAATAACAGATATAGGGGATGCTTTATATTTATTATTAAGATTTTGTTGCAGGAGAACAGGAACTTATGCTTCCGGCAAAAAAAACCAGTAAATCCAGAACCCGCACACGGCGAAGCCACCACCGCCTGGACGCCGTCAATTATTCTTATTGCGCCCATTGTGGCCAGGCCAAACTGCCACATGCCGCCTGCGGAAAGTGCGGCTATGTCAATCCCAAAATCACCCTCAATCTCGGTCAGAAAACTGAAGAATAACGATGCGCATTGCCATAGACGCTATGGGCGGCGATGGTGCCCCGGCCGAAATTATCGCAGGGGCAATAGAGGCCAGGGAAGTCCTCAGCAAAGATGATGAAATTGTGCTGATCGGGGACGAAGCGATTATCCAGGAGCACCTCAAACGGTTGGGCGCCGGTCCGGATGCTTTTCGCATATTCCATGCTCCTGAAGTGATCGGGATGAATGAATCTCCTGTAGAGGCCCTGCGCCGCAAGAAAAAAAGTTCCATTGCCGTTATGACACGGGCGGCATCGCATCGGCAGGTGGATGCCGTTCTCTCGGCGGGCAATACAGGCGCCTG
>JAKJEN010000102.1 GCA_022705405.1 Planctomycetota bacterium
GACGCTTCCATGGGCCAAAGGGATGTCCATAGAATCCGTCATAGAATACTATGACGAGTCTGAATTTACGGATTATGTGCATCCGATATCCAAAACGCCTATGGTCAAGGCCCAGCATCCGGATTATGAGATCTCTCTTACCGGAGTTCATGCCTATCGGGATGTCTCCTGCGCGGATTGCCATATGCCTTATCGCAGCGAAGGAGGGATCAAGTACACCGACCACCATGTCCAAAGTCCGCTTTTGAATATCTCCAACAGTTGCGCCGTTTGTCATCGATGGAGCGAGGAAGAGATCCGCACGCGGGTGATAAAAGCGGGTGTAAAAGATGAAGATCTGAAAGAGGCCCGCAAACTGCTGCGTCATGCCCAATTCCGATGGGATTATGTCTCGGCCAGCAATGGAAGGGGATTTCATTCGCCGCAGGAAAGTATGCGGATTTTAGGGGATGCGGTCAATCAGGCGCAGGAAGTACGACTGGCAGCGGTCCGGTTGCTGGCCTCCAAAGGAATCTGGCAAAAACCGGAGTATCCGGACATCAGCACCCGACAAAAAGCGGAAGAGGCCATTCGGCCGTATCTAAGCAATTAGGCCGATTCAAAACCCATAAAATACAATCTTGAATCCCTTTCAGCCGGCATTTTTATTTGCCGAGTCCGGTTTTGTTTGATATAAATATTCTTTTAATTGGGAGAGTTAGCGAAGATGGCAAGGGAAATAGACGAATCGCAGATTCGGCAGGCGGCTCAACTGGCCCGCTTGGAACTGAACGAGCAGGAAATCGCTTTGTTCAGTCGGCAACTGTCGGCAATCGTCCAATCCATCGAAAAATTGAACGAACTGGATACGAAAAATGTTGAGCCGCTGATCCATTTTTTGCCTGTGTACAATGTATTCCGGGAGGATCAGGTGCGCCCGTCGTTAACCAATGAACAAGCCCTGGCCAATGCTCCCGATCACGCAGACGGCTATTTTAAGGTCCCCAAAATCCTGGAGGAAAATTCCTCTGCCTGATGATTTGCGAAAGGGAACAATATGAAAAAAACAAGTATCCTTTTTTTGGTGGTTATGGGTTTTTTGTGGCTGTACAGCAATGCGGAGGATGCAAAGATGAAGAAACAAAGCAGCAGACAGCAGTCCGAACATCTGGAGCGTCAGGCGACGCTTACGCTGGATTATCTGCTGTATCTGCCGCCGGATTATCAGTCAAAGGATTCCTTCCCGCTGCTGGTTTTTCTGCATGGGGCCGGAGAGCGGGGCAGCGATCTGAATAAAGTCAAATCGCACGGCCCGCCCAAACTGGTTGAACAGGGTAAAGATCTTCCGTTTATTATTGTCAGTCCGCAATGTCCGGCGAATCAATGGTGGCCGGGGATGGAACGGGAGGTAATCGCATTGGTGGATGAAATGACGGAAAAATATAAGGTCGATCCCGAAAGAATCTATTTGACCGGACTGAGCATGGGCGGATATGGAACCTGGTCAATTGGGTGTTCCTATCCGGGGCGGTTTGCTGCGATTGTGCCGATCTGCGGCGGCGGGATTCCAATTCGCGCAGGCAATCTGAAGTCGGTGCCGGTCTGGGCCTTTCACGGGGCCAAAGATCCGGTGGTTCCGCTCAGCCAGTCCCAGCAGATGACAGATGCGGTCAATCGGGCAGGCGGCAGCGCTCAATTAACCGTTTATCCGGAAGCAGAGCACGATTCCTGGACCCAGACCTATAATAATCCCCAGCTTTACGACTGGCTGCTTTCTCACAGGAAAAAACAGGATTGAGGATGGAGCATCTTGCAGCGACAACGATACGGAACAGGATTGCCTGCGGCGCCATAAAAAGCATCGATATTGTGCGGCAGGCGTTTGCCCAGATAGAAAAATCAGATTCTGATGTTCAGGCCTATCTTACGCTTTTTAAGGATCAGGCCCTCCAGCAGGCAGAGGCGATAGATCAGAAAATCGCCTCCCGTCGGCCGGTCGGCGCGCTGGCCGGAGTACCCGTGGCGGTCAGTGACAATATCTGCACGGCCTTTGGCCCGACCACCTGCGGTTCCAAGATGCTGCAAAATTTTCATGCTCCTTATAACGCCCATGTGATAGAAAAGCTTCTGGAGGCCGATGCGGTTCTTGTCGGCAAAACAAACCTCGACGAGTTCGCTATGGGCTCCAGTACCGAGTATTCAGGATTCCAGCAGACTCGCAATCCCTGGAATCTTTCTTATGTGCCCGGCGGCAGCAGCGGAGGTTCGGCGGCGGCAGTAGCGGCTCGGATGACGGGTCCATTCGTCAGCCGGCCGCTTTTTGCGGAGTTGTCGGTCTTAAGCCCGCTTATGGACGCGTTTCCCGATACGGGCTGGCAGCGTATGGATCGAGTATGGAACAGATCGGTCCGATTACGCAAACCGTCGAAGATGCGGCGCTTTTGATGAATATAATCGCCGGCCACGACCCGCGCGACAGCGCCTGTGTTTCAGAACAAATCACCGGAGTCTGCGATTACACAGCACAGTTGCAGCAGCCGATTGAGGGTCTTCGAATCGCCGTAGCGCCCCGCCTTCTGGAAGGAATCCAGCCCGATGTGAAGAAAGCAATCGAGGAGGCGTTAAAAGTCTACCAGACGCTGGGCGCACAACTTGTCGAAATCGCAATGCCGCACTTTGATTATGCCCTCAGCGCCGGCTCTGTGATTGCTGTGGCGGAGGCCTCCAGTAATCTGGCCTGCTATGACGGCATCCGCTATGGATATCGAAGCCCGGCTGCGCAGGATTATGCCCAGATCTATTCCAAATCTCGAGAAGAAGCGCTGGGGACAGAGGTCAAACGGCGGATTCTTTTGGCAAGAGTTCTGCTTGACGGCGATCATTACGACCTTTATTACCTCAAGGCGCTGAAGGTGCGAACTCTGATCTGCGGCGATTTTACACGGGCCTTTGAGCAGGCCGATTGCCTGATGCTGCCGGTCAGTCCGGCGACGGCATTCCGGCCCGGCGAAAAAACGGCCGATCCCCTTCAGATGTACCTGGCGGATGTCTATACGATAGCGGCAAATCTGGCCGGATTGCCCGCGATCAGTATTCCCTGCGGCTTTGACAGGCAGGGGTTGCCGATCGGCCTTCAGATCCTGTCGGCTTCTTTTACCGAGGACAAACTGCTCCGCATTGCCCGGATGTATGAATCGCAGACCGAGTGGCACAGGCAAAGACCGAAATTGGTCGCGAATTAGGCGATGGATGCTTTTAAGAACTTTTGACGCCTCAATTTTAAGTTGTCAAAAGACCGTGAGAGCGAGGCGGTTGTTTTTTGATTTATTTTAGGCACAGGGGATTGGAATAGAAGAGAAAGAAAAAACTATATTTAACGGCGTTTATCCGTGGAAAAAAAAGAATATAAGATTGTAGTTGGTTTGGAAATTCATGTTCATCTGGCGGCGCGGACCAAATTGTTCTGCGGGTGCGAGTTGGCCTACGGCCAGCCGCCCAATACGCGGGTGTGTCCGGGATGCCTCGGAATGCCGGGCGTTTTGCCGATGATGAACAAGACGGCTATCGAATACGCCATTCTGACCGCCCTGGCCCTCCATTGCAAGATTCCCCCGTTTACCAAATGGGATCGCAAGAGTTATTTCTATCCGGACCTGCCCAGAAACTACCAAGTCAGCCAGTTTGAGCCGCCGGTGGGGATGGAGGGCTTCATCGAGATTCCCTCCAACGACGGTGGAACTAAAAAAGTCAGGATTCGACGTGTCCATCTGGAGGAAGATGCCGGCAAGAACGTCCATACGCTGGGCAATTTTTCGGGCGTTGACTTTAATCGCGCCGGAGCTCCTCTGCTGGAAATTGTAACCGAACCCGATATGAACAGCCCGGCCGATGTGCGGGCTCTGGCTCTGGAACTCCAGAGGATTGTCCGATACTTAGGCGTTTCCGAAGGCGATATGCAAAAAGGGCATATGCGGTTTGAACCCAATATCAATTTGCATATTGAACGCGGCGGGCAGGTTTTTAAAACGCCGATTTCTGAAGTCAAAAATCTCAATAGTTTTCGGTCGCTGGAGCGAAGTGTCTCTTATGAGGCGGCCCGACAATATGAAGAATTTCTGGAAACAGGCAAAACACAGCAGGTAGGAAATAAAAGAACATTCGGCTGGGATGACGTGCGTGAAGCGACAGTTCTCCAGCGAGAGAAGGAAGAAGCCCACGATTACCGTTATTTTCCGGATCCGGATCTGGCGCCGGTAAAGGTCAGCGAGCAATGGCTTCAGCAGATTCGCCGGCGTCTGTGTGAACTGCCTTTGGCGATGCAGAACCGGTTTGTTTCTCAATACGGCCTAAGCGCGTATGATGCGGGCGTGCTGACAGGCGATCGGACGACGGCCGAGTTTTTTGATCGGGCCGTCAAACTGGGCGCCGACCCCAAACGGGTCTGCAACTTATTGACGCAGGTGGGCTTAAAAATTGCCAACGAAGCGGCCGTTCGTATCGACGAGTTGAAGATTACACCGGAAAACCTTGCTCAACTGGCTCGTATGGCAGATGCGGGTACAATCAGCGCTACCGCGGCCAATACCCTCTTTGAATATCTGGCCCGACACGGCGGCGATCCGGACTCGGCCGCAAGAGAGCAAAATCTGATTCAAAGCAGCGATAGCGGCGAGATTGAGGCCCTTGTAGATACGGTCATAGCCGAACAGCCGCAGGCGGTACAGGATGTGGTGCAGGGGACTAAGAAAGCCGGAAAGGCACAGGGCTTTTTGACAGGGCAGGTCATCCAGAAATCCGGCGGACAGGCCAATCCCAAAATAGTCGCCCAGATCCTCAGTAAAAAGCTGGCCGCCCTAAAAGAAGGCGGATGAGGCAATTCCTTTCTTGCTGGCGGTGTTTTAAAAAAAAGAAGTCTCTGTAAGTGATGTTTTTACAGAGACTTCGTTATCGAGGCCGAAGGGGCTCGAACCCTCAACCTTCGGATCGACAGTCCGATGCTCACAATCTGCAAGTACCTTATAACACAAAGACTTACGAAAATCAGAAAAACGCAGGCACCGGAAAAAGCACCGATCTGGATCGGCTAAACGAGATCTGGGAGGGCCTGCCGGGCAATGTTCAGAAAGCGATTCTGGCACTGGCAGGGCTGGATTGATACAATGGGCGCGGCATAGGTGATCGAGACCGAAAACTGGGAAAAACCCGCCCAGCTGGCCGCGCTTAATTTTCGGGTTATCGCAAAGGGTTGGCGATATGAAAAAAACAGAACAACACCGATTGGCCGAACTGCTGGATGCCCTCTACTGGATTTATTACGATATTGCAGAAATCAGAGACGGCGCAGATCCGGCGGAATTTATAAAGCAGATTGACTCGACAATTCAGAAGATCGAGATGCTGGGTTATGTTCTAAAAGAGAAACCCGAATATGCCCGGGCTGATGCAATTCTGTTTGCTATTTTGGACTGTTTATCGACAATCGAGGATGCCCGGCATTGGCGAAAATTGGAAACGTATTTGCTGCAAGCAAGCCAAGCCCTTTGGCCTTTGATTTATAAGCCGGAAAGCAAGCCCAAACATTTAATCTCTGCGGCGGTTGCCGTTAAAGAATTTTCAATTTCACGAGCGACTATAAAACGACTTATCGCAGAAGGAAAACTAAAAACCTACCGAAAAAGCTCACACAAAAACGCACCACACCTGATTGACGCGGTAGAAATCGCCGCGCTCTATCCACGCAGAAAATAACCCCTGCTGGATCAAAGCCGTATCATTTTAGTATCACGCTGACCATTATTTTCACATTTTCCATAGATCTTCATATATGAAGGTGTATGGATGCTGAACAAACATATTTCAGTCAAGAGGCCTTGGCGATACGGTTGGGCCTGCCCCTGCGGTTTATCCGGCAGATGGCAGATCAAAACAAAATTCCGTATCTGGTAGTCGGCGGCCGCAGACGATTTAATCCTGCGGCGGTAAAGGCCGCACTGGATCAGATGGCAGAGGAGCAAACACGCCGCAAGGGGGGCAACAGTGAAACAAATTGAACCCTTGCTGCTGAGTGTATCTCAAACCGCCTTGCTGCTGGGGATCGGACGGCGGACCTTGTACGGACTGATTGCGGCCGGGAAACTGCCGCCGAGTTTTCTTTTGGGAGGCCGGCGGATTTTTCGCAGATCCGATCTTGAAACTTGGATAGATCTTGGGATGCCGCCGCTGGAACGTTTCCTTGTTTTGACCAAAGGGGGCCGGGGATGACCGATCAAAAAGTAAAATATGTTCAGATAGATTCTGCAATCCTCTACGATCAAGCTCTGAAGCCCGCCGAAAAGATCCTTCTGGCCTTGGTATGTTCTTTTAATCAAAAGGGGCTGCTATTATCCAACATCGAATTGAAAAAGATACTAAACCTGCACCCGGGAAATATCAGCGCAATGATAACCCGCTTGGAATCCGGCGGCTGGCTAAAAATCACCAGCAAGCAATCCCGCTATCGAAAGATTTACTTTAGCGCAGGCGCGAAAGTAGATAACGATTCTACTTTAGCGCAAAACGACCCTACTTTAGCGCAGGCGCGAGTTTACTTTAGCGCAGGCGCGAAACAAAAGGGAAAGAAAGTAAAAGATATAAAAGAAAAGCATTCTTCTTTTCCCTCTGCCTGTGCCTCTAAAGATGCCCCTGCAATTCCAGCACAGGCCCCGGAAACAAAACCCGCCCAGGCCTTCAAACTCCCGGACGATCCGGCGACACGGAAAAAACTAAAGGATGCGTTTCTCAAACTGGGTTTTCCGATGCCGACTGAATTATACGAGGTGGAAACAGAATGACGCACCCAGA
Source organism: Planctomycetota bacterium (assembly GCA_022705405.1). Taxonomy (GTDB): domain Bacteria; phylum Planctomycetota; class Phycisphaerae; order Sedimentisphaerales; family Anaerohalosphaeraceae; genus JAHDQI01. Next base: position 6,820 of record JAKJEN010000102.1, read on the forward strand.
GCAAACATCGAAAGAGGCCCTGCTGTCCGAACTGACACAGGCAGGGGCGGTTTTCCGGGGAAACAAAATGCACTGTCTCTACCCCGAGAAACACCCAAACGGCGACAAAAACCCCAGCGCAGGTATTTATTGTTCTGCCGATGGTATTTGGCGATGGAAATGCCAGGGTTGCGGAGCGGGCGGCGATGTTTTTGATGTACAATCCAAACGAACCGGACGGCCGCTGGCAGAGATCCTAAAATCGCACAGGGCGCGCTACGATGCCCCACAATTGAAAAATGCGCCCAGACCTATGCCACAGGCACCCTGCGCGACGTTTGGCGATCTGCGGGCAATCTACGCGCTTTTAGAAAAGAAGTACGGCGGCAAACTTGAGGCCCTGCATCGATACCAACAGGCAGACGGATCGGATGCCTTTTTTGTGATCCGCTGGCGCGGACAAGACGGAAACAAGGTAATCCGCCCGGCAATCAAGACGACAAACGGGATCGAGCTAAAAGGCCCAAACGGACAACGACCGCTTTATCAGCTGCCCAAACTGACCGGGGCCGAAACGGTAATTATCACTGAGGGCGAAAGCAAATCTGATATTTTATCAAAGTACGGATTTGTATCTATCACCTCAAGCGGCGGGAGCAACGCGGCGAAACGATCCGATTGGGGGCCGCTTGCCGGCAAAGACGTGATTATCTGGCCGGATGCAGACGAACCCGGACGGCGATATGCGGCCGATGTCCAGACGATCTTAGAACCTCTGGGCTGCAAGATCAAAACAATCGATCCTTATCGCTTGGATCTGCGAGGCGGCGAGGATGTTGTCGATTATGTAAGGCAATGGAAAAACGCCGGAGCAACCGATCTTGAGATAAAGGCAAAACTATCTGAAGTATTTATGCAGGCGGAAAGCACAGGCCCCGGGCAAACCATAAAAACATACATCGAGGAAATTGGGGCCGGACGCTGGGAGCCGATCTTAACCGGATTTTCAAAACTTGACACATTGGTACAAATCCTGCCCGCAAGTTTGAATCTGATATGCGGCGGGCCGGGCGCGTCAAAATCTTTATGGATGCTGCAAATCGCCGCCGAATGGTATCGGCAAAAGTATAAGATTGCATTCTTTGAGTTAGAACAGGATCGGACACATCACCTGCGCCGACTTCTGGCACAGGAAAGCGAAAATTCCTTGCTGACGAATAATGCCTGGATTAAAGAGAACCCAGAAATCGCCGCACAAGTAATCCGAGAGCATCTGGATTTTATAAACGACTTTGGCCGATTTGTCTGGGCGATGCCCGACAAAATGATTTACCAAAAAGATATTGTTGGATGGATTAGAGAACGGGCAGAGGCCGGATGTAAAGCAATCGCAGTTGATCCGGCAACCCGCGCCGAACGGATCGGCGAACCTTGGCGGGCAGATACCGAGTTTATAAATACGATTTCACGGATCGCTGTATCGACACGGACGGCGGTTTTCCTGATTCTTCACCCGTCAAAATCCATAAACGCAAGCCCCGATCTGGCAACAGTTGCGGGCAGTGCCGCATATACACGATTTGCCGACAACGTGATCTGGCTGGAAAATCACGACTACAAACAATCCAGTATACAGTACTCAACAGGAACAATCGCCGCAAAACATAATCGAACGGTCTGGATACTGAAAACAAAAGACGGGCCGGGCACAGGGGCGCGACTTGCATACAATTTTGATCCAAGCAATCTGAAATTATGCGAACTTGGATTGATCGTAAAAAAGAAAAAAGGCGATTCTATCGATTGTGAATAGAATCACAAATAATAACTTTTTTTAAGGATTAGAGAAATGGCGACAACGGCAGAAGCAAAGTATTTGTTGAATGAGTTTAGGCGAAAAATGGACTTTCGGGAATATCAGCGCGGACTTGAAGCAATGCAGTACATTCCGAATTTGCTGAAAAACTGGAATCCGATTGCAATGGGGATCTTGGGCGAGTATGCCGACCAGCTCCGCGCGGCTGTCGAGTATGAAAAAAGGCATAAGCACGTTTCGACGGATGCAATCGACTTTGCCAGAAAACACAGCGCACGAATCTGCGAACTTGCCCGGAACGAACTGCGGCAGAGCACCGGACTGGAACAGGCGAACTTCTTTGAATCGGCAATGAAACTTCGGGCTGCAATTCCGGGGGACCTTGAACCGATGCTGCCTGCGATTGATGGAAGCCAAACTTTTCGATCTGCCGTAAAAGACGTACTAAAAAAACTGCCTCGTGATGTCCGGGAGCGATTAAGCAAAGTTTGCTTTGTCGAGTTGAACAAGCAAGCAACCCGGGGAATATTTTCGTGCTGCGCAACAGAAGTAATCGGCACCGCACCCGATATGCCGCGCAAGACACTGGAGTCTGTACTCATTCACGAAATCGCACACGCCTGGTTGAATCACTCCGGAGGCACCGAACAGAATGAACGAGCTGCAAACGAGCAAGTAAAGATCTGGAAAAATGGAAACTATTGGTTCTTGAATAAATAAACGAAAGGCTCATATTTTTAGCTTTGCACAATGGAAAAACGAACGAAGCAAAGACG
>JAKJEN010000103.1:0-292 GCA_022705405.1 Planctomycetota bacterium
GTCAGGGTATTGCTGACCAGCATATGCCGCAGTTTATCATCCATATACATCACATCGGTAATCGCGGTCCTGCCGTAATATCCGGTACCTCCGCATCGGCCGCAGCCATTGGCCTGAAAAATCTGTTTTGGATCCATCTGGCTATGCAGGCAATAGTCCATCTGGCTCTGCGTCAACTCGGCCGGGCCTTTGCAGGCGTCGCACAGACGACGAATTAACCGCTGGGAAATGATCACACTCAGAGCAGAGGCCAGCAGCAGGGAACGCACCCCCAGATCCATCATTCGCACCA
>JAKJEN010000103.1:333-9322 GCA_022705405.1 Planctomycetota bacterium
TGGAGCGTCGCCAGCACCAAATGGCCGGTCTGGGCGGCCTGTACCGCCATTCCCGCGGTTTCGGCATCGCGAATTTCCCCCACGCAGATGACATCCGGATCCTGACGCAGAATGCTGCGGAGCGAATTGGCGAAGGTGACATTGGCCTTGACATTTACCTCAATCTGGCTGGCATGCGATATGACATGCTCAATCGGATCCTCAATCGTGACGACATTGCGCTCCTGGAAGTTCATCTGCTCAAGCATGGCATAGAGAGTCGTCGTCTTGCCGCTTCCCGTCGGCCCGCAGATCAGAATCATCCCTGAGGGCTGACGGATGATGTTTCGGATGGCCTTCTGCGTTCGATCGTCCAGGCCGATATCCGCCAGGGTCATCAGCCCCCGGGTCTGATCCATAACGCGAATAGACAATTTTTCGCCGCCGAGCACGCCGGAACTGGCCGCCCGGAAAAAGACCTCGCCCTCGGGCAGACGGGCCATAAACGCTCCATCCTGCGGCCGCCTTTTTTCCGCGATGTCCATTCCGGAGACGGCCTTGATGCTGTTGATAACAGCCGCACAGGTCTTGCATTCAATCTGCTCATGGACGCGCAGCATTCCGTCTATTCGATAGCGAACCGTATAAAACTGATCGCTTTTGGGATCGATCAAGATATCGCTGGCCCGCTTCTGAAGGGCCTCCAGAATCAGCCGTTCTGTCAGGTCCAGGATTTCGCGATTGCTCCGACGTCCTGTGGCATGCTGCGCATAGACATCTGCAAATCGCCGTCCGGCCGTATCCATCAGTTCAATAGACGGTCCAAACGACGTAATGGGACGCGCTTTACTTACCGGATTGGCGCGAAAGATAGCGGCGATTGTATAGCCAGGCACAGCCGCCCAACTCATTTTTCCGGCCTGCACCTTCTGAACGGTATCCACCACAAACAGGACAAACAGAACGGCAGGACCGACAAACAAGGCCGCCGCATTGCACAGAGCGCGGTATTGGTTGAGGATCAGCGGACTGTCTTCCGATCGCTTCGCTGAATACAAACACAGATAGAACCAGAGGATCAAAAAAACAATCTTGACGGGGCTGAACGGCACAGCCCCATCCATCGCCCCCAATACCTCTTCCAACCCGGCCAGATTCACCATAAATCGTATTCCCAAAGATATGGCTTCCTCTTCTGACTGGCGGCCGTACAGATCTTCCTGTGCGTCATTTGTCAGTTGTCAATACCTTATCATTTCCCGGGCGGCTCTGCAAGAGTCATTCTCTGTTTTTTATCCGGAATATCCGACCATTGCCTGTCTTAAAAATCATTTGGATCAAACAATTCCATCCGAATTTTCTCGCTGAGCACATTCAGATCCCGTATCTTTCTTTGGAACGGCTCATAGAGCTGCTTTTCGCGACTGGCCGGATCTTCTATGGGAAATCTCGACAGCCCTTTGTCATCGATTACATACGGTGTGACAAACACCAGCAGCTCATCATTGGTCAGCGTCGAACCGGTATATTTAAACAAATCGCCCACCAGAGGCAGATCGCCCAGAAACGGAACTTTCTGCTGCAAATAGTCGTCATTCTGAAACAGAAGACCGCCCAGAATGATCGACTGGCCGTCATTGACAATCAGATGCGTCTTGGTATCCACATTTTTCCGCGTCGGCTGGTCATTGACTTTCTGGGTTTCCAATTGCGAAATATTCAAGTGCAATGTCACATCCACGGCTTTTTCGGGGGTGATATTGGGCCGAATTCGCATCGTTACGCCCACATCTTCAAATGTATAAGACTGGTTGATGGCGTTCGGATTGGTCTGGTCGAAGGAATTGTTCGTGATAAAAGCCACCTTTTGCGCCTTGACGAACGTCGCTTCCTCATTGTCCTTGGTCCAAAGGGTCGGCTGAATCACGATGCGGGCATTGGCATGTTCGACCAGCAGACTGATCAGGGCATTGATGTTGGATGAGGTCGCAAAGGAAAAGGAACCCCGCTCCACGGATGCCGACAGTTCATTGAGGGTATTGACGGCATCGATTCCGGGCTGGGAGAAAGTCAGGGGATTGGTCGTATATTGAACGCCGATAGACGTCATCTTGGAGTGATTGACCTCCATTACGATAACCTTGAACATAACCTGCATGCCCGGCTGGTCCAGTTGTTCGATCATTGCCGCAATATCGCCCATGAATTTCGGCGGCGCCAGAACCAAAATCGCCTTGCTTCGTGCGACAGGAATAAAACGCACTCGGCCGATCAGATTGCTGGCCGGCATCTGGGTTTCATCTCTTCGCTGCGTCGTCCACCAGGGCCGGATCGTGCCGGCCGATTCCTGCTGCTGAAGTTCGGTGGTGGCGCTGGTGCCTTTTTCGGTGCTGTAGGCGCTGAGGCCGCGTACGCTTCGCTGGAGAGTGGCCGTGGTTCCCGGTTCATTCAGGATCGCGTTTAACTGATCGCATAAATCTTCGGCGTCGGCATATTTGAGGGTAATCACCCTCGGAATCTCGGCTCCTTCCTGCCCATCCAGTTCCTCCACAAGCCGCTGGATAACATCATAGGCCTCGACGACCTTGCTGATGACCATAATTTTTTTTGTATCCGGAACCGGTTCAAACGTCAGCATCCCATACAGAGATCCGACAATCTTGCCTTTGGTTTCTTCCTGGCCGCCAAGCAGAAGCCGCAGGAGAGAGCGGCCGCCGCTGGTTGGCGATTCCTCGCTGAACAAACGAGTCAGCAGATCAGACATTTTAACCGGATCCGAATTTTGCAGGGTCAATATCCGGTACTGATCCTTTCTCAGATCCATCGGCACATCCCATTCCAACTCAATCTGCCTGGCAATTCGTTCCATATTTTTTTCGGAGGCGATAATTGTCACCTGCTTCATCATTGGATAGGAAACGACCTTCACTATTTCATCCTGGCTGATTGTTCGAGATCGGGAAGAACTGCGCCCGGAGGAATAGCTGTACGTGCTGATACTGCCGGACTCGGATTCATACAGCCCCTCAATATTCTTTTTGATCTGATCCGGGTCGGCATGCTGGAGCTTAAACGTGCGTTCAATGAACAGATCGTCTTTAGGCAGGTCGATCTGGGCGATCAGTTTTTCGACAATTTTTCGATTCTCATCGCTTCCAAACACCACAATCTGGTTGGTTTCGCGCAGGGCCTGAACAACCAGATTGGCCTGCAGATCGGTTCCCGGCATCTGTCGGATCGCCTGGGCTACCATGGCTGCGACTTCCTGAACATTGGCGTAGCGAACCTGAAAGACCTGTTGTTTGGGTTCCTGAGCGTCTTCAATATCGAGTTTCTTGATCCAACTTTCGATCTGGGCCATATCCTCGCGGCTGGCGCGAGCCAAAATCCAATGCTGTTTGGGCATCGGAATCAGACGAATGGGCACAGTTCCTGCGCTGATGACAACAGCCGGCGCAGTCGGCGTTGAAGCGCTGCCGGGCGAGCCGGCCGGCTGGGGGCGACCGGATCGTCCTGTAAACCGGGAACCGAATCGGGATTGGCTATCCTGGCTTAAAATCAGATTGATGACCTGAACCACCTCAATCGGATCGGCGCTTTTAAGCTCAAAGATGCGTTCGATTGTCTGGGCGGATTCAGGCACATCCAACTGCATAATTACCTGTTCGATCCGACGAAGATTGTTCACGGTATCAATCACCGAGATTCGTCCTGTAAATTCATCGGCGGTCACATGCCCATAGTCGGCTGTCAGCGAACTGACTACTTCGGCCATCTGAGAGGCATTGTAATTGGACAACTGATACCATTTTTCCACTACCTGGGAAGGATCCGAGATACGGGCCAGGGGTTCATCAACTCCCAGGGTAGGCACCGCTCCCAGCCGGGCGCTGGCCAGGGGCTTGAGAAACACCGTATTACCAGTCTGGTCCACCATCACGCCGCGGGCATACAAGGCCGATACCAACAGCGCCAGCGCCTCCTGCCGGCTGACTTTATTGGGAGAATAAATCGTGATCCGGGTCTGCATGATCTCATCATTGACCGGAATTACCGGTTTATTCGTCCATTCGGCCAGTTTCTGAATGATATTCTTCATTTCCATATCGCTCAACTGGACGGCCTCAAGGAATTCGCCGGATTGATTCGGATCAGAACGTTCGGCGCGTCCGGATCTGTCCGCAAAACTCCCGCCTTCCGAACGCCGGCCGAAGAATCGGCCATCTCTTCGTGATCCGAATTCAGGTCTGGGCGAATTGGGATCTCGCGGGCGCCCTGCCTCTGAGAAAACAAAAGCCGGATGTAATGGAGCCGCCGGCGGCAAAGACTGATCCGCGGACGACGGTTTTTCAGTCGCGGGTTGAGCGTTTTGTTCTTTGGGAAGCGGCTTGCCCCGCCCTAATACCAGAGCCGCCAGCAAACAGGCCGCAAGACCCAATGCAAATCCGATTCGTACAATCTTCTGACTCATTTTTTTATCCTGTCTGATTCGTTTTGTATTCTCTCAAACGATTATCGATTTCTGTCTCCGCTGCGTCTGCCGGGGCCGCCAAAACCGCTTTCTTCAAACCGCCGCCGGATTTCATTGCGAAACGCCTCTCGCTCCTGCGGACTCATTTGCTCAAAGCGCTGGCGCATCTGGCTGCGTTCTTCCGAGGACATCGCCCACGGAGGTCGGCCGCCGAAATCGCCGAATCCCTCCGGAGATGGGCGCATTGCAGGTCGTCCTCCTCCATTCGGGCCTGAACGGCCCATCCGCCCGCCTTGCGGGGCTGCAGGTCCGCCTCCCTCCGATTTGATCTTAAACGGATATTGTTTGACTTCCTTACCCTCCCAAAGAAGGGTCACAGAAGCGCTGTCAACAGCAATCACTTTTGCGCCCTTGATCTCCTCCCCCACCTTCACCCACTTGTCTGTGAAGAAGGCCGCATCGCCCAGAATCTGAGTTGCCTGCGGGACCGTCGGCTTGGGCGGTCTTGGAGCAAACAGATTTTTTTCCTGCAGAGGCTTGATCCGATCCGCCAAAGATGGCGCTGCCTTGTCGACCTCCTGCTGCATCTGTTCATAGCGTTGGGCCGAAGTCTGGATCAAGTGGGGATGAAAGAATATCCCGGCCGCCAGAGCCCCCCAGTTAATCGCCAGGATCAGTCCTGCAAGGTACCAGGCCCATCGATTCCAGCGACGGGCGCTGCTTAGCACAAAATTATCCTTTTTATCCATATCAGGTCCTCTCTATTGAGACGCATAAGAAAATACCGTGATTTCCCAGTCCAAATTCTGTCGTTCCTTGGCATCCGGTTTAATCGAAAGTTTCTGAACGCCGCCGCAGTACGGATTGTGCGGCAGATCCGCCAGCAGATTGAGAATCTGTTCATACGTTCCGCTTCCCTGGCTGGCGACATTCAGAACCACCGGCGCGGCTGTGTCCAACCGAAGCGCCCGTCCGCGAGTCAACTGCATCCGCTTGGACATCAGGCCGACCTTCTTCAACTGGTTGGTAAACGCCTCCTGAAACAGCGGGCCTTGCTGGTCAGAGGGCCTGGGCATCTCCAGAACCGGCACGATCTCCAGAAGTTTTTTTTGCCGCTGAGTCTGCGCGCTTTTAGGATCCAGTTTCAAAAGCGAGACCTTTTCCCTTGCCTCCGTCAGCCGGCGATGGACATCGGCCCAATCGCGACTGAGCGGTTCTATCCCCAAAAAATAAAGCAGCATCGCCCCGCAAGCCGTCAGACAAATAACCAAAACCCGTTTTTCTCGTGGATTCAGTTTTTCAAGCATAATGAGTTATCCGCTGAAAGATCGATACAGAAATCGAATCCGAAAATTTATTTTTTTTGTTTTTTCGTCAAGGGTCGGTTCCAGCAGTTGAACCTGCCGAATCTCGCTGCGCTGCTGAAGTTTTTTTTGAAATTCATAGGCCTGTTCATAACTGTCTGCGATTCCCCGCAGTTCCACCGGCTTTCCGCGTTCAAATGTAAATTGATCCAGAAGCAGTCCTTCCGGCTGAACCTGCCGCAGCAGATCCAGCAATTCGAGAAGGTCGGGCCGGGCTTTGGCCACATGCTGACGATAGTCCATCATCGCAAGCAGCTGCTGTGCCGTTTGGCCCTCATCTGATACCGACAGACGGCGCTGCAAAGTCCTCAGTTCAGTTTTCTCCTTCCAATACAACCCTAACACGCACACCGCCGCAGCCAGAAGAATCCCCACAGCAGCCCGCAGGACCGGCGCCGAAAGCATCTGCTGGCGCATCGTCAATGACGGGCTGGCCCTTTCCACAGAAAAATCAAAATCCATCGCCCTGCCGTCCAATCCTAACAGGGCCAAACCAAACGCCTCCGGACAGCGTTGTATCGCATCCGGATCGGCATTCTTGATTCGCCGCATCTTGTCCCGATCAAGTCCGGACAGATGGACATGGAACCCTTCCTTCTTCAACTCCTCAGCCAGCTGCGGATGTCTGTCGGACCCGCCGGAGAGCAGAAAGATCTCTGTGCTTTGCATATCCGAACCCAGCGTCGCAAGCGATTGCAGAAGATCTCCGATCAGGAGCCGAGCCGATGCATCCGGATCCACATCTATCCGTACAAGGTTAAGAATCCTCCCTTCTTCGGTCAGCACAGCCACGGCTTGATCTGTACCGACAGTCAGCGCCAGCGCCTGATGTCGGGCGCTTTCAAAACAGGCGTGCCAGCAGGCAATCAGCCCAACCGCATCGGGAATTACCGCTCCGCCTTCTTGCGGAATGCCCCAGTCGCGGGCCTGCTGGTATACCTCGCTGCGAACCGCCGCCAGGATACATCGATTAGCCGGCTGGGCCAAATCCACCCGCCAGGCAAGCCGCATCGAGGAAATCGGCAAAGGTAAAACCCCTTCCGCCTGTGTACGGACAATTGAGCTCAGCTGCGGTTCGGGCATCGAAGGGACATCAAATACATAAAAACCCACCTGGGACGAGTTCAGTCCGGTTTGAACAGAAATCTTTGTCTGCTCCTGCGGATTCAAACCGGCCAGACGAACCGCCCAATCCACAGGCCGGCGGTCGCCTGCAACCGTTTCGCAACCCAGACACTCTATGGTCTGTGCTTCCTGCCGAAGGAGAACGGCCTGTCCGAGGTTTTGAGTGGACGACCATAACAATCCGGCCGACAATTTAATCTGACCCGATTTTTTTGATTCTGCCGCCAATCTCAAATCTCCCTGGATGCCGGTCTTTTTTTTCATTGTTCCCGCCAATACAGAATTCGTCCGTTCCGATCATCTCGATTCAGAATGACTTCCACCACATAGGTTTGGCCTGTCGCATCGGAAACCGCTGTGCTGCGGATCTGAAATACGCTTGAGCGGACTGTTAACCGATCGATAATTCCTTTGAGAATCGATTCGGTCATCCCTTCGACCCGACTCAGCTGTTCCAGCGTTTCAAATCCGCTGCCTAATCCTTCGCGATAGGCAATGATATTTTCAGCCAGCTGACGATTGCCCTCCAGCAAAGTTTCCAACACAATCAGACCGGCCGTGTTGACATTCACCCGGCCTTTTACAAACGGCTGGGCATCAAAGGCAATCTGATCCTCTTTTGACAGCGCCGTGTTCCAGCTTAGCGCCGTACCGCTTTGACGAGAGGAAGAACCGCTGGCGGGACCGCCTGCCCGGGCGGCTGCTCCTGAACCTGTACCGGACGCCTGCCGGCCGGCAGAACCGCCGCCTTGAGAACTGCCGGAGCGACCGGCTCCTCTTCCTGCAGATCCGCCGGAGGAACCTCCGCCGCGACTTCCTCCGGAAGAAACGCCGGCTTCCCCGCCGCCTGCACGACCGGTTGTACTGCTTCCTCCGCTTCGGATATTGACGCTGCCCGAAACGCTGCTGCCGGTTCCGGTTGTTCCCGATCCGGCCGCACTGCCGGTCTGTGTCAGAGAAACCAGCGTCTGAAACGGTCGATTGTTTAGAACCCATTGGGCTTGCTCATCTGACAAACCGAGGGTATTGGTCAGTTCCTGTCGATCGGCCTGATTCACATTCACTCTTGCATTCCCCTGGCCGTCAATATTCGGAGCCAGCGAATGACACGTCAGATAGTTAATCCAGCCCTCATTTTGGCTCCAGGAAGCCATTTGGCTTGAGGGACCATAAAAAATATCTTTTGTAACTCCCTTGACTCGCAGAAGTTCCCGAATTGTCTCCAGAGAACCGTTTCGGCAATAATAACCGTTTGGAAGGGTCAGGTAATAGCCCGCTTCTGCTCCGTCAGATCGAACCTGGTCGTCGCTGTCCCGCCAGTCCAAAATGCTGTTAAGGATATCCTCACGCATATCCGGAAGGCAGGCCAGCTGAGCATCCGTAATCTGGTTGATGTCCAGTTTGGACGCCTCATCAATCACCTGGGCTGTAAAGCGGCAGTTATCCAACGGAACCTCTACCAATTCCGTTTCATTGCGCGACCATAAATCCATATTCGTATCAGACAGGCGTTCGTCCGTCAGCAGAAGAGCCCTGGCAGTCTCCACGCCTGCCCGCCCTGCCCATCTGCACCGAATTCTCTCCACGGCCAATTGGCTGACCCGACCGTCCAGCAGCGTCATCCGGGCAGTCACGGCGGCTACAGCCGTCATCAACATCACCAGCCACAGGACGATGACAAGGGCCGAGCCGCACTGTTTCCACAGGATTTGTCTGCTACAGAGCATTGGATGCCGGGGCCTCTATTTCTGTGGTTGCTGTTTCTGTTTGAACGGTCTGATCCAGCGTGGGCTCTCCAGGAAAATGCATCCAGATCGTTCTGGTCAGCAAACGTGGGGCGGACTGGCTTGCAGCCGCAGTCGAGTCTTCCGATTTTTCCGCCGCCGCCAGGGTTACCAATACCAGCCGCGGCAGTTCCGTGTACCTTTCCCACTCCTCCAGCCATTCGGTTCCATTAAAATACCGGACTTGAAAATCCACAATGGACTCGCTGAGTACAGTCAGAATCCCTCCGGCAGTTTCCTCACGGTCCACTTCCACCCCCACCAGC
>JAKJEN010000104.1 GCA_022705405.1 Planctomycetota bacterium
TCTCGGTTCGATATCTGTTCAGTGAGATACTCTGTACTAAGGCAGTTCCCTCCATTGTGAATAAAAGGGATTGAGGCGCCTGCCCCCAGAATAAATGTTATTCTCTTATCTTCCATCTAAGGTCCTTCCTTTCCGCTGTGTTTTTATTTCAGTCGTTTTGCTCTTTTTATTTCCGACAGAAACCCTGATTCAGGAAAATCCTAAGATCAGAAGCCATTTTTGATCTCGTGCGGACAAACATAAATGACAGGGAACATTTCGGCTCTCCTTTCACAGCAATCGCAATCCGGTCTTTTGCCCAAAGAGTACGCTCCTTATTCTTTTCACATATACTCTCCCGCCACGTTATCTCAACCGCAATTCCCCCAAAACTTTTTAATCCGGAATCAGTATTTTTTCTATTTACTCCTTGATTTTTGATTTATTTAAGGTATAATACCCGTCAAAAGGAGCAGTTGAAAGTTGTCATCCCCGCCGATGCGGGGCTCTAAAAAAGAAGGAGGCCCGAAGCGTCGGCGACGGGATAAAAAGAAGGAGTTGAAATGAAGGAGACAATCAAATCATTAAATCGCCTCAATATCTTTTTCTTCAAGGGTTTCATAATTTCGCTCTTTCAGGAAACTTGCGGCGGCATGCAAGCGGCACACGAGGGCGCGCAAGCGGCTCAAAATGGCGCGCCGATGGTTCGCCGCGGCGCGCAGGTGACACAAAATGGCTCACGGCGGCGCACAAAAATCTGCCCAAAACCGCTTTTTTCCGTTCGAAATCAAGGAAACCGTTGGAAATCAGATCACAAACTTGCTGTCCTGTTTGGTAAAGGGTCGGATCTTGTCGGCCATTTGCTCATATCCCGGCCGGCCCATCAATGCGAAGGTCGCCTCTTTGCCCAGTTCCACCGCCGGCTGATCGTACGCGTTGATATGCAGCAGCAGTCCGGCAATCGATGTGGTCGTCTCGTACAGGTAGATAAACTGCCCGATGGTCTCCGGGCAGATCGAATCAAACAGGACCGTCAGACACGGCCGCTGATCCTTGACCAAGGCGTACTCAGTCGCCAGTTTTTCGGCATTGAGCAGTTTGGCCATCGACGCCCCGGCCAGATACCCAAGTTCCGGAGCCGACGGCGGACAATCGCCCATCACCACATCCCGCCCAAAATCATCGACCTGCAAAAATGTAAAGACCTTATCATTAGGCCCTTCTCGATACAACTGCACCTGGCTGTGCTGGTCGGTCGCGCCAAGCGCCTTGACCGGCGTTGGACCGACAAACACCTGCCTGCCGTCCAGATCCGTCCGCTTGCCCAAACTTTCGGCCCACAACTGCCGATACCAGTCCGACAGATCCTTGAGGGCGTAACTATAGGGCATCATAACCGAGATCCGCTTGCCGCGCTGATAATAATGACGCTGGATCGCCGCATTAACCGCCGCCGGATTGGCAAAAAAGTCTGTCTCGCTGACCCGCTTATCCATCGCCGCCGCACCGGCCAGCAGTGCGTCGATATCAATGCCGCACACAGCCGCGCTCAGCAGCCCGACCGGACTGAGCACGCTGAATCGCCCGCCCACACCGTCGGGAACCTCCAGCGAACGAAAGCCCGCCTCGCTGGTGATGGCCCGCATCGTACCCTTGCCGGCATTGGTAGTCGCCACGATGCGCTGTTTGTATCCTTCCGGCCCCAGGCGATCCATCAATATCTGCCGGATCACAAGGAACTGGGCGGCCGTCTCGGCCGTCTGGCCCGATTTGCTGATCACATTAAAGATCGTCTTATCCAGCTGTCCGTCGATCCAGTCCAAAAACCCGCCAAACTGCAGCGGATCGACATTATCAAACACAAACAGCCGCGGACCTTTGCGCTGACGGGAATCGATATTGTACAGATAGGGATTCAGCGCCGTCTGCAGGGCAATATTGCCCAGGGCCGAGCCGCCGATTCCGAGTACCACAAAATTCTCGCATTCGCCGCGGATCTGCCGAGCCGCCTCTTTGACCTGTTTGGGATAGTCCTTCCGGTAAGGCAGATCGCGGTAGGGAATAATCCCTGCCTTCCGCTGGCGGTTGACCTCCTCAATTGCAGGGCCGGTCTTTTTCGCCAGGTCATCCAACTGGCTTTGAGAAATTCCGTGTTCGCTGCCGATGATGTCCTCACAAATATTTTTATAATAAAAACTTATCTTTTTCTGGGCCACTGCCGTTCTCCTGTTCCTAAAAAGCCAATCTCCATCTTTTCAATTCGTTCGAACTTCCGTCCTGCGCCGCAGCGGGAGCAGAACCTTCACAGAAATAAAAATCCGTCTGCAAGTCGATATTATGCTCATCGCACCTTCGTTAAGTTGGCGTATTTTAACATCAGGGATTTGGTTTTTCCAGAATTGAATCGCACCACAACAATGCTATTCTCGCCCAGGTCGAGAAACTCTTTGATCCGGCCCAATCCGAATTTTTCATGCTCGACCAGTTCGTTAGCGACATACTTTCGCACGCCGGAAATTCCGGCGCGTTCGGAGGTTGTCCCCCCTTCTTCCAAATGCTCCCAGTCATCGCTAAAATCCACGGCGCCGGAGGATTGGCCGGCATATCCGATCTCATACAAAAACGGCGAGGGAACCGTCCGCAGGTATTGACCGCGCAGCACACGGTGACGAACATGACTGATTGTAAGACGATCTTTGGCCCGCGTCATCCCAACAAAAAACAGGCGTCGTTCTTCCTCAAATTCATCCGGCCCGCCCTCCATGCTTCGCTCATGCGGCAGAATGCCCTCTTCCACCCCAAGGATGAAGACCTGGCCAAACTCAAGGCCCTTGGCCGCGTGCAAAGTCATCAGCGATACTCGTCCTGCATTGGGATCATAGGCATCCGTATCGCTGTAGAGCGCAATCGTCTGGAGATAATCCAGAAGCGAGGGCTCTTCGGTGCTTCGATCGTATTCAGCGGCAGAGTTGATCAGTTCATTGATATTTTCAATGGCCTCATCGTCGCCGGCTGCGCGCAGGGCCTCGGCCATGCCGCTTTCGGCAAAGACGCTGTCCATCAGTTCAGACGCCTGCCCTTTGGCCTCATTCGCAAAGCGGCCGAAAAATTGGGCGAACTCAACCAGGCGCTGCCGAGCCGAAGCGGGCGCCGTATCCAGTCGATGGGCCTGCCCGGCCGCCTCCAGCAAAGCCAGACCATATCGGTCGGCAAACTCCTGCAGCCGCTGGACAGTCTTGCCGCCTATGCCCCGGCTGTGAGTGCCGACCGCTCGCAGAAAAGAGACATTGTCGGCCGGATTGACAATCAATTTCAGATAGCTGAGCAGATCCTTGATTTCCTTTCGTTCATAAAACTCCACGCCCCGAATCATCTGATATGGGATTTTGGCCCGGATGAAGGCCTCTTCAATCGGACGGCTCATGGCGTTAATCCGATAAAACACGGCAATGTCTCGCGGATCGCCTCCGGCGGCCAGCGTTTGAAGCACATCTTCTGCGACCTGACCGGCCTCCTCGCTTTCATCCTCACAAACCCTGATTTGAACCTCCTCGCCTTCTGGACGAGTAGGAATCAGCGTCTTGGCCTTGCGTTTCTGATTGGCTGCGATCAACCGGTCGGCCTTGCGCAGGATATTCGGCGAGGAGCGAAAATTTTCTTCCAGTTTGACCACCACCGCATGGGGCCAGTCTTTTTCAAAGGCCAGAATATTGCCGATATCGGCTCCCCGCCATCGGTAGATAGACTGATCCGGGTCGCCGGTTACGCAGATATTGCTATGCTCAGACGCCAGCCCGCGGGCAATCTGGTACTGGGCATGATTGGTGTCCTGATATTCATCAATCAGCAAATAACGAAAACGACGACTGAGGGTATAACGCACATCGGGGAAATCACGAAGGAGAAAGGCCGTCTGCACCAGAAGATCGTCAAAGTCAAGGGCCTGATTTTTCCGCAGGATTTGCTGATATTTTGTATAAATTTTGGCCGCTGTCTTACCAAAAAAGTCATCCGCTCTGGCCGCAAAGGCCTGATCGTCTTCCAGATCGTTTTTGAGCCGCGATATAAAATACAGCATTCGAGCCGGCGTGAAATTAGACGAGGCAACCTGGCAGGCGGTAATGGCCTCTTTTACACAACGAAGTTGATCGGATTGATCGTAAATGCTGAAAAATGGTTCAATCCCTGCCGGCCCTCCGTATCGCCGCAAAATTTGCACACACAGAGAGTGAAAGGTGCTGATGTGGCATCCGGCAAGCGCTCCGGACGCCAAAACCCGCTGTCGCATCTCCTCGGCGGCCTTATTGGTAAAGGTAATGGCGCAAATTTGCGAGGGGTACACTCCCGAATCAATCAGGGCGGCGATCCGGCAGGTAATTACACGGGTTTTGCCGCTGCCCGGACCGGCCAGTACCAGCAGCGGACCATCCCGATGCAGAACCGCCTTCCGCTGAGAATCCGTTAAGCCGTTTAGTATTGTGTTGATATCCACACTGCGTCTTTCATTAAACAATCAGGAAAGCAGCAGTGTACGGGAAAACAAGGGAACAGGCAAGCGCCCGACCGAAAACATTAGAAAACAAAATCAGGGAACCGGCTTCTGCATCTGCTGTTGATATTGGCGAATCTGCTTGAGAAACCACTCTTCTTGTTTTTGAAGTTTCTCAAACAGATCCGGCCGTTCAATCTGGATTCGGCCGATCAGACTCATTTTGAAGGAATCCGGATACTGCGGATCCTGCATAAAATCACGAAAAGCCGAATAACGAAGCAGATCCATCGGCGGCAATCCGATACGGCCCGGCACATCCTCGCCGATTTCGCGCTGGTAATAGTCATATACCTGCTGGGCCAGTTTTTCTCGTCCGGAGGCCTCATCGTCTTCCTGAATCGCATAATAGAAAAAAGCATCCTGGAGCCGAAATACAATCGCCTCCGTAGCATCGTCAAAGCCAAGCCCTTCCATCTCCCGCTGAAATCGCCACTGGATAAATTCAGCAAACGGTTTTAAATATTCCGGTCGAATCATTCCTCCGTCATCGCGAGGATACAGACGGCGAAGTTTCTCATAAATCTCACGGGCGCGCCGCTCATGGCCGGCCTGATACATAGACATTACCGCATTCTCAAGAAAATTCTTATGACCGGTTCGGACCGCCTTGGGGTTGCCGCTTTCAAGAGTTTCATACTTTTCAATGATGGTCCGCCAGGATTGATCGCAGGCGACAAACATCCGGGGGTCCGGCCGAATAAAGACTGTCGATTGTTTTTCCGGAGTAGTGTAAAGAATTATGTTGCCGCTTCGATACAACTGCTGGAGACTGTGGAATACAATTCGGTCTGTATTTTTTTCGTCAATGCGGTATTGCTCCGGCCGGGAGGCCTTTTCAAGCCCCACAATCGCCCAGTACATTGAATGGCTTGCCGGATGCTCCCAGTTAAGCGGCGCCCGCTGGTTGGGATCATTCCAGGCCGTCGGCCCGTATTGATGATTGATGCGAACCATTCGCTCCGGCTCCATCTTCCAGGTATTACGGAGGATCCAAGCGCGGACAAAAACATCCAGCTTATCCAAACCGGGTTTTCCGCGGAATGCGTCGATGACATCAAAGGCCGCCCGGGAAAACAACGAGGGCTGCTGCCTCAATGAAAGAAAATTCGCCTCCAGCGAGGCGTTCTCCGTGAATTTAGGATCGGCTTTGCGCAAGGCCTCGACTATTTCAGCAACTTCCGGATCAAGGAGGATCTCGGACAGATCTTTCGGCGCTGCGGCCAGCCGGTCAAACTCCTGATTGGACTTATCCCCCAGCAGCGGCCGCATTTCCAGCAGCAGCTGCATTTTGTAATAGCGGTGACAGTCGTCCAGATTGTCTCCGATTTTATGCCAGAAGATCCACGCCAGCGAGCGGTAGAGAGAGATATCTTTAGGATTTAGCGGGATGCCGCGGTCGCGCAGGAGCTCATAGCCGTTGCGCACCCATCGCCATCGCTCGGGGCACTGGGTGTTGGGTATGGCCACAGAGATATTGTAGGCCATGTTCCAGGCCTGAAAGTCCCAAACCTTGGCAAACCGGGGCTGAAGAAACGTAATCCATTCGGCCAGTTGTCGGGCGTCAAAAAACTTTCCTTCCTGTTTGAGTCGATCTGCCCGCATCCAGAGGATATCGACAACCAGGCCGCGAAAGGCGCCCATGGCCACCGTGGCAAACGCCAGCGAGGGCGGCGCATTGACCATCGGCTCATTGAGGACCAGCCCCAGATCCGCTCGGGCCTTCTGAATAGACGGCTGCAGAAGGCAAGCCCCAATCAGCAGGCCGCCTGCCAGCGCCAAACAGAACAAGATGATTGCATTCTCTTTCCAGTGCATCTTTGCGGCAAAGCGTTAGACTGTAATTTTTGCGATTTCACGGCGATGAAAGATCCAGATCCCGACCGCCAGAAGCAGAAGCATTTGCACGCCCAGCGTTAGCAGCGCCGCCCGAATCAGAAACAGCCAGGGCAGTACCTCGCCGGAAACGATGTAATCGGTCGGGCTGTAGGGTCCGTCAAAACGGGGGATGATATGCAGCATCCACCGGATGGTAAACTGGTACACCAGACCAAGAAAAGCGCCCAGACTTCCAATGGCTTCCATAAAAAACCCGTTGACCAGCCCTGCGAAAAAGACGTTTAAACTGCACAAAGCCGCTACCGGAAAAGAAAGCCAGGTGCTCAGCGAGACCCCCAAAGCAGCCAGAAAAATCAGACGAACCGCAATGAGCAGAACCACCCGGAAAAAGTTCGTACCGAACGAACCGACTTTATACAGCACTTCCATCTGTTCGAAGATTACGGTTGAAACATTGTAATCGGGCGAATTGAAAAATGCGACCGTCACATGACCGTCTTCAGCCACCGCGGCCGCGGGAATCTTGATCTCGTGAATCGTTCGAACAGAATCGGATTGCTCCACCGCATACACAGGAGTTTTGAATTTCTGTATGCCCATCTTAAATTGACGAAAATCGCCGATTCGCCACTGCCCGAAAATCTCCTCATTGGGCGGGTCTGGGCTGGCCAAAAGTTTATAACGAACAAAGAGCACCGCATTGGGATCTCGAGGCGGAAAAACATTTTGAAAATCCCATTCCTTTGCGGCCGCCAATTCTACCGATTTCTCGGAAACCTGTTCCTGTTGGGTCAGAGTCTGGCGAATTTGAGACAGACTCATCTGATCCGGCATTTGCCCTTCTTTTTTCAGTTTTTCAATCCGCTCCTCAACCCGCTTTGCAACGGCATCGGCCTCGATCTGCACCGAAACTGATTTTCGGGCGGTAAAAAATTCTGTTTCGGCCTGGGCCTGCTGGGCCGGATCTGAATCTGTCAGAGACGGCATCGCCATTGTCAGCCCATACACAATACAGGCAAAACCCGCCAGCAGAATCAAATTCAAGACCATCACCCCCAGAAACTTGCCCAACACGATCTGGCAGCGGGCGATGGGCTTGGTCACTACCAGATCCAGCGTGCGTCTGTGCAGATCGCTGCTGAGCGTGAAACAAGCCATCGAAATCGTAAGAATAGAAAGCAGAAAACTAACCAAACTGATGCCGTAACTGGAAAAACTCTGCAATTTTCCCAACAGCGTCCCGTCGCCGGTGGTAATTACGCTCATCATCGGCAGCAGCGCCAGCAGCAGGAAGATTACGGCCGCGGCGATCTTCATCCGAACGGCCTGGGCCATGGTATTTCTGGCAACCGCCCAAATACTATGCATCCGGAGATCCTCCCGGCCCGGGATCGCCGGTCTTTTCCGTTTGGCCGTTTGGCTCCTGGTCCCGACCTGCCAATTTTTCCAGCAGATCCTTTCGAATCGGCGCAGCCGGTTTAGCCGGAACAGCCGTGGGCTTTTCTGTTGTCACCGCCTTGGCATCCTCTGCAGAAAAAGACATTTGGGTCAGTTTTGCAAGCAGCTCTTTTTTGGCGGCAGGCGTCTCTTGACGGGTCCGGGACTTTTCAGTCTGCACATCTTCTTTGATTTTTTCTGTATGCACATTGGCCGAAACCAACCGGTCCAGCGCCTCCTGCTGAGGCGATTTCGGCTGGACGGCCAGAAATCCCTGAATACCCGTGCCTGCGCCAGCCCCGCTGGTGGGCTGGGTTTTCTGCGCCCGAGCGACTGTATTGACAAAAAAAGTTTCCAATTTATCCATCGGAGAACTGATCTGATAATCCGATCCGTCCTCCCGCAAAAGAGCCTCGATCTTTTCTCTGGTTTGAAGTTTGAGCTCTCCGGCCGTAATCTGCACTTGACCGCGATGCTGAAGAAGTTCCCGCACCGGCCCTTCAATCTGCATGCGCCCGCCGTAAAGGATTCCGATTCGATCGCAGACATCTTCAACATCCGCCAGCAAATGGCTCGACAGAAGAATCGTCTTGCCGCGACGGCACAGTTCCACCAGCAGATCCTTTATCTGGCGGGTGCCCATCGGGTCCAGCCCGGAAGTCGGCTCATCGAGAATCAGCAGATCCGGATCATTAATCAGCGCCTGAGCAAGCCCAATACGGCGCATCATCCCTTTGGAGTAAGTGCCGATCTGCCGGCTTCCCATTCCAGACAATCCGACCATCTCCAAAAGAGTGTCAATTCGATTCTTCCGCACCGAACCGGGAAGTCCAAAAATCCTTCCATAAAAATCCAGCGTCTCTCGAGCAGTCAGGTATCGGTAAAGGTAGGATTCTTCAGGAAGATATCCGATCCTCCGTGAAATCGCCGCGTCTGTGCTTTTCCCGCCCAGCACAAAGGCATGGCCGCCGGACGGATGCAGAAGATTCAGCAGCATCTTGATTGTGGTTGTCTTGCCTGAACCGTTGGGACCCAAAAAACCGTAAATCTCGTTATATCGAACCTTCAGATTCAAATCGACGACGGCCTTTACCCGTGCGCGGCCCCACCAGTCCGAAAATACCTTCTTCAGATCGATTGTTTCAATTGCAAATTGATTGACGCCTGATTCCATATATGCTCGTTATCTAAATGCCTGTATTTTCATCGATCCGCAGCGCCTACGGCGCTGTCCTGTTCGGCTTAAGAGCCGACAGCGCCTATCCTCCGAAAGCGGGCTCTTCCTTTCCCTCAACCGACGGGGTATGTGGCTCCAAATGCTCGCCATAGCGAACCAGGCGGGCGCTGTTGAAGATTACAACCAGGGCTCCGACCAAATGCAGCACCGCAGCCAAAATCAAACTGACCCAGCCGACCATAATACCCAGCATCCCCAAG
>JAKJEN010000105.1:0-2135 GCA_022705405.1 Planctomycetota bacterium
ACCGTTTTGGGTTTACCCTCCATTAGCTGTCGGATCAGATCTGAATTCAGTTCGCTCATCCCATAGGACGGATGTTTTCCCTTGGCCTTGGCGATTCCGAGTTTTTTGACATGGTCTTCGATAAACGGATCCAGTTCCTCCACGACCCTTAATTGTTTGACGCTTTTGGCAAACCGTTTGATTTTTTCGTCACAGAACGGATACAGAAAACCCAGTTTCAAATACGACGCATCCGGATACAGTTCCTTCAGATACAGGTACGTCACGCTGTCGGTAATGAATCCGAGCGACGGGTTTTTTATTTCCATCCGGTTAAAGCGGGATTTTTCCGACAGGGCTTTTAAGTTTACAAGCCGTTTTTCCAGCAGTTGACGGCGGATTCGCGCATGACCCGGCAGCATCACATATTTTTGCACATTCTTTTCCAAGGGCCGGGTCGGAATTTCTTTTCGATTTCCGATGGCAACATCTTCTTTGCTGTGGGAAATCCGTGTGGTCATCCGTACAATGACCGGAGTGTCCAACCGTTCGCTGATCGCAAAGGCCTCCGCGACATACTCAATGGCCTCCGAAGGACTGGACGGTTCAAGAATCGGGATTTTGGCATAAATGCCCACCCAGCGGGTATCCTGTTCATTCTGCGAGGAGTGCATTTGCGGATCGTCGCAGACCACAACGACAAACCCTGCGTTGATCCCTGTATAAACCGAGGTCATCAAAGGATCCATTGCCACATTCAGCCCCACATGCTTGCAGGCGAACAGGGATCGCACGCCGCCGACGGCCGCCCCGTAAGCTACCTCATAAGCCACCTTTTCATTGACGGACCATTGGACATCCACCTCTGGAAACAGAGACAGGGACTCCAGAATCTCGGTAGAAGGGGTTCCCGGATAGGCGCAGGCGACTTTCAGCCCGGCCTGCCAGGCCCCCCGGGCAAGGGCTTCATTACCGGACAAAAAGGCCTTTTCGACGGATGATTTTTTTGTCATAAAAACCGGTCCTTTTGAAGAATTTCCAAAGGATATATGCCTTTTCAGATTAAAAAACAGGTTTTTAGAGTATCAAAATTAAAAGATCCGGTCAAGGGTATATAGAAGAAGTTGATCGTTTTTCATTCCCTTTAAGATAAAAAAAGGCCCGGTTCAAGCCGGGCCCCAAGCCAATCTCAAGGTGCCTTAAAAAAGGGAGCAATTTATCTAAAATGTCCACTCCATATTCACGCGGGCAAAGTATGCATCATCGGAGATCTGGTAATAATCTCCAGGGATGAAGTAATCCAGCATGAAATGAGTTTTGAACTTCTTGCAGCAGCTGTACGTGGCTACGGCGCTGAGCATTTGACCGCGGAAATTATGACCGGTCAGGGTGTTGCCCGTTGGGCCTAAAGCAGTCCCGGAATTCGTCTCATCCGCCCAGAACAGATTGTAATCGGTCGCCAGGGTCCAGACGTCATTGGGCTTAAAGCTGTGCCCAATTCCCAGGCGATGGAGATTATTCACCTCGCCCAGAGCGCCTTCAAACGTCCAGATATAAGACTGAAGATCGCCGCCTCGCTGAGTCTGCGGCCAGTCGCCCCACAGAGAATCAAATTTCTCATCGGCGCTTGAATCCGGATCATCCCCGGACAGATATTCATATCCGATATGCAGTTCATTTTTCTTTTCATCGTTGAAGGCGTACATCAGTTTTGTATTGGCTCCAAGCGCCTGCAGCGTATTCCCATTGCGGTCGCCCCATTGCTTGGCCAACTCGGCGCTGTAGGACCAGTTGTCCCCCAGAGGTCCCGCCAACCGGCCGCCGATGGTATGGATATCCGCATCGATTCCGGGTGTAGTGCCATAGGTTTTATTCCATCGGGATGCTTCCTCGTTTTTGTAGATATAGTAGAGTTCTCGTTGCTGTCCGCTTTCGGCCTTGTTCGTCAAATAAAAGATAAATCCCCGTTCGTCTGCCTTGTTGGTCAGATGACGGCGATTCTGTACCGCATGATGGTTGAAGGGCTTGATGTACTCTTCTTCATCATCATACTGCTGGATATAGATCAAATCCAATTTGGTTGATTTGGACAGATCATATTGGGCCCGAATCGCGTCAAAGAAGATCGTGCGGGAGCCGTCGGCGGGCGTGCCGTC
>JAKJEN010000105.1:2254-9202 GCA_022705405.1 Planctomycetota bacterium
AAATGGCTTCATCAAAATCCAAATTTTGATTTGCGAAGAAACTGAAAGGTGGCAGATGTCTTTCGGGTTTGCAGTGGTTCCAGAATTCCCAGGTCAGTCGGGTATTGAAGGTGATATCTTCTGAAATCGCCCAGCTAAGAGACCATCGAGGACGAATACGCTGCCAGTGATGGTCATTGAATTTGCCGCTGTCGCCCCAGTCTTTATTCATCGACAGCAGATTTCCTGCGTACACTTCCCGAAGCCGGATATCCAGTCCCATCGTGACGCCTTCCATCGGATTGTGAAAGGCCTTCATAAGGTCGCTGTCTGAATCATGCCAATGCGCCGCGGGCGGTTGTGCATAGGCCTGTGCTCCGGCTTGCGGAGAAGTTCCTTGTGCCGCAAGAACCATACTGCTCAGCATTGCCGTAAAGAGTACGGCTGCCAAAAGTGTTTTCAATTCTTTCATTAGAATCTCCTTGGGTTTAAAAAAACGTTCTTATTTTCGCTTTTTCTCTATTTTACCACTCCAGTTTCAACGTCTATGATCTACTCCATGAAAACAACCTTTGCGTGTCTTCAAAAGAGATTTAGAAAAAGATGTTTGGAATTATGCTCTCCTGTTTTGGCATACTCCTTATTTTAATCGGCATTTATTTTTTTGACAGATTATAAAACCACAAAAGTTCCAATCTGCAAGTTAAATTTTTGTTCTGTTAACTCTATTTTCGTCTCAAAACCGTTTTTATTGTGAAATTTTTCAGACTTTATGTGAAAAAATAACGATCGATTATTTTCATTTTTCCAATAGATTTAAAAGGCCGGCCGCATTCTCAAAAAAGAATTTTTTCCTCAGATCCTCGTCCGAAATTAACGTTTCAATACTATTAACGGCCTTTTTTTGGTCATCCCAGGGGCTGTCGGTTCCAAATAAAAGATAACTGGGGTCGTGATTATTTAGCATCCTCTTAATTTTTTCCGGTCCTAAATATTCCAAAGATACCGAATTTTCCATATAAATTGGTTTTCCCAAGAGAGTTTCCTCAACCTGATCCCACTGAAACCAACCGCCCATATGAGTCGTCACAAGTTTCAGATCTGGGAATCGTCTGATAACATGGAGAATCTGCGATGGATTGGCTCTTTCCTGTTTTGGAAAGGCAATGTCATAACCCGTATGTAAAACAAGGATTAAGTCATTTTTAATAATGGCTTTATATAAAGGATCAAGCGAAGGATCATCGATCACTATATTTTGATAGTAAGGATGAATCTTAATCCCTAAGAAACCATTTTTTTCTATTTTATCAATATGCTGAATTAATTGCGGATCTTCAGGGTGGACCGACGGAAACGGAATAATTCTTTCCGAACGGATCTCCAGACTCCAGTTCAGGATCGGATCAAACTGTGCAGGCCGTGTGGCAATGCTGCAAAGAACGCTTTTTTCGATCCCCGCGTCATCCATTGACCGAAGCAGAGAACCGACCTTCCCATCCAAATAAGAGGTAACATCACATTCCGAATGCAATTGGTCCATCGCGCGCTGAGCCAGAGAATCGGGAAACGCATGGGTGTGCATATCAATAATTCGTTGTTTTACCTTCATGACTCCTGTTTAGATCGTATCTATCTATAGAAGCAGAATCCTTTTATACCTCCTTTTGTAAGAAGTTCAAACAAAAAACGGATTTTGACCGTATTTTTATGCTTTTCGGCAAATGCCCGAAAATAAAGATCCATCCGGGCCGGTCTTTAGGCAGGTTTTACGTTGACCGCCACTTTGCCTTTTTCGCCCGCTGTGACTTCAAACTCCACCCGCTGGCCTTCTTTCAGGGTGCGATATCCCTGCATTTCAATTTTGGAATGATGTACAAACAGATCTTCTCCCCCGCCGTCGGGCGAAATAAAACCAAAGCCCTTTTTCTCGTTAAACCACTTGACTGTACCGCTGCTCACTGTATTCTCCTTGGGTCCTGTCGGCCCGCAAACCAATCTGTATCCCTCCTGACTTCAAACAAGGTCCGGCCGGAGGGAAAACCCCGAACCCCTTTGACTTCAGAATCAGTAAAACAAAGGACCCAATGTATGTCAAGCAGGAAAATATCTTGATTTGAAGGGCGAGAAAGTCTGCAATCCTTTTGGAAAACACGAATAAAAACAGTTTGAATACGTCAGGGCCGGCGATAAAATGAGATTTGAAAAAAAGATTTTCCTATTCGGGTATTTTGAACAGAGAAATTTTGGATGTGTGCACAGGATAACAGTTTAAAAATCGGCGTTTATGTAGATTCGGCATACGTTTATAAAAACGGCGGACGGGGGATGCAGTATAACATCCTGCGGGAGTTTGCCTGTCGGGATGGGGCCCAGAGCATCCGGCTGAACGCCTATGTCAGCTTTGACGCCGACCGCGCATACGAAGACGCCTCGTTTGGGGGAGGGGCCAAAAAATTCCATTCCTTCCTTCGCGATCTGGGCTATAAGGTCATCATCAAGGAAGTAAAATGGTTTGTAGATGATGAAACCGGCCAGCGGTTCGGCAAGGCCAACGCCGATATGGATCTGGCGGTTGATCTGCTGATCCAGTCCGAAAGTCTGGATAAAATTCTGCTGGTCTCAGGGGACGGAGATTTTGTCAAGGTCGTCAACGCCGCCCAGAATCAGGGATGCAGGGTGGAGGTCATCGGGTTTGACAACGTATCCGGACAACTGAAGGAAGCGGCAGACCAGTATTTTTCGGGTTATATAATTCCCGATCTTTTACCGTCCGAATCTGAAATTCTCTGGGGTCAGATCGGCTCCATCGTACGGGGTACCTGCAACTACTACAATAAAGAAAAATCATTCGGCTATCTTCGTTTTTTGAAAGAAATCTCGCCTTATGCCTGGATAACCGATATTCAAAACCCCAAATGCCCCTACGGCAGCGCCTATTTTCGAAACAGCCATTTTATCAATTTTAATCCGGTCGATTTACTGCCCAGCTACAATCATATTTTCGAGTTTGAATTGACGTTGGCGCAGCGGGACAATCATTTGCCGGTGGCTGACCATATCCGTCTGGTTACGGTTATGCCATATTAAAAAGGACGCCATGATGAAGATCTTTAGCAAACCCTGTCTGTTTCCACTCGTCGGCGGTGCGAGATGGTCGATATCACCGACGAAATCAGCGAAGTCGTAAAAAAAAGCGAGATAACCAGCGGACAAGCGACGGTTTATACGCCCCATACCACAGCCGCCATTACCATTAACGAAAATGCCGATCCGGACGTGGTGCATGATATTCTGCTGACGCTGGAGGGGTTGATCCCCCAAAACCGCCCCGGTTATCGGCACGGAGAAGGCAATTCCGATGCCCATGTCAAATCTTCTTTGTTCGGCTGCAGCGGGCAGGTTTTGCTAAAGGACGCTCAACTGGTATTGGGAACCTGGCAAAGTATTTATTTTTGTGAATTTGACGGCCCTCGGCGCCGCCAGGTCATCGTACAAATTATTGGAAACGAATAAATCAAAAAAAATTATTGCATTTTATTTAAAATTTAATAGATTCATTGTCTGCTGCGGGCGTAGCTCAGTGGTAGAGCGTCACGTTGCCAACGTGAATGTCGTGAGTTCAAGTCTCATCGCCCGCTGTGAAGGACCAAGAAGGTCCTTAAAGAGTTTATTAAAAAGTCTCAAAAGGAAACATAACTGATTATTAGACATAGCTTTAGC
The DNA here is from genome assembly GCA_022705405.1 of Planctomycetota bacterium. GTDB lineage: Bacteria > Planctomycetota > Phycisphaerae > Sedimentisphaerales > Anaerohalosphaeraceae > JAHDQI01. The sequence goes on from JAKJEN010000105.1 coordinate 5,957, forward strand.
GAGGTATCGGCTAACTGAATTTAGTCTGGCGCTGGTCGCTTGAGCGTATGAAATCCTGCCAAAGCAGGATGGAAAAATGCTTGAGGCCGGCCTTAAAAATGGCGGCCGTTTTTATTTTAAGATTTTGTATAACAACTACTTAGGAGTTATGCGATGACCGAAGAAACGAAGGATCAGTCACAAGATAGTCAGGAAACCCAGGAAGAAATCAAGAATATTGTTAAAATAGAGGATCTGGGTACCTGCAAAAAGAAGATAACGGTTGAAATTCCGGAAGAAAAAATTAAATCAGTTCTCGACAAGAGATATGAAGAATTAAGGAAGGATACCGTTCTTCCTGGTTTTCGCAAAGGACGAGCTCCAATCCGGCTGCTCGAAAAGCGATTTGCAACCGATATCCGAAACCAGGTCAAACTCCAACTCCTTGCCGAGTCGTCCGAGGCGTCAATCAAGGACAACAAAATCGATGTCCTCGGAGATCCGGTTATCAAGCATGAAGAAATCAATCTGCCTGACAGCGGTTCGCTGATTTATAGTTTTGACGTGGAAGTAAGGCCGGAGTTTGATCTGCCCAATCTGGAAGGGATCGAAATTCACAAGCCAAAAACTGAGATTGACGACCAACAGGTTGACGATCAGGTCGAGGCCATACGGAAGCGTTCGGGTCTTTGGATTCCCAGAGAAGGCAAGGCCGTGGCCCAGGGCGATCAGATCGTCGCGGATGTGGTACTCAAAATCGAGGGATCTGAAGACTTGGACAAACATGACAATATTGAAGTTTTTGTCCGCGAACCGGGATTTGCAGATGGGGTTCCCATTGAGGGCCTGGTAAAACTGCTCAAGGGCGCCAAACAGGGAGATGAAAAATCCATTTCCGTGGACGTGCCGGATACCTATTTCAATGAGCAGTACCGCGGGAAAAAAGTAGACGTTAAAATCGCCGTGAAAGAAGTCAAAGAACTCCAGCCGGCTGAACTCAATGCAGAACTCTTTGCCCGATTCGGCGCTGAAAATCTGGAAGAACTTAAAACAAACATACGCCAGTATCTGACCGCCTCTGCCGAGCGGGAGGCCAAAGCCGCTATGGAAGAGCAGGTTTATGCTTATCTGCAGGAACAGATAACTTTTGATTTGCCTGCGGATATCGTTGCCGATCAGGCCCTGGCGATTCTCCAGCGTCAGTACGCCACCCTGCTGATGCGCGGCGCTCCCAAAGAACAGGTTGAAGAACAGATGGAACAGTTAAAAGCCAGTTCCGCGCAGCAGGCCGAAGACCAGTTAAAACGGTTCTTCATTATGAGCAAGATCGCCGACCAGTATCAGATCGAGGTGACCGAAGAGGAAATCAACGGGCATATCGCGATGATCGCAGCCCAGCGCGGCCGCCGTCCAGAAAAAATGCGGGAAGAACTGGCCAAAGACGGTTCGCTGACCCAGTTTGCCCTCCAGGTGCGCGAACAGAAGTGCATCGAAAAAATTCTTGAAAAGGCCAATTTTACTGAGGCCGAGCCGGAATCTGTCCGAAAGCCGGAACCCCGCAAGCCAATCGCCAAAAAATCCGGCGCCAAAGCCGCCGCCTCCAAAGCCAAAGAAAAAGGCGAAGAAAAACCCAAAAGCCGGACCGATACACAGGCAAAACGAAAGCCAAAGACCGAAAAAAAGACCGGAAAAAAAGAAAAGTAGGCCCTTGTACTTTCCGATATAACAGCCGGAACCGGCTTGGGTGCGCTGTATGGGCCTGATCCGGGAAAGGGTCCGATAGAAACCAGTAAGAACCTTCAGAACAAAGACAGGATAACGATCATGCTGTATCCGCTTAATGAGTCCGAAACCGGCCGAGTCCTTCCTATCGATCCCCGCCTTCAGGTGCAGACCTACCAGCGCACCCGGGAAATGACCCTTGACGATCTGCTGCTGGAAAATCGGATTGTATTTATGATCGGAGAAATTTCCTATCGGCTGGCGACCGAGGTCATCATGAAACTGTTGTATCTGGATAACCTCAAACGCGGCGTAGAAATCAGTTTATACATCAACTCCCCCGGCGGAAGCGTGGATGACACAATGGCCATTTATGATACCATGCGTTTTATCGGCTCTCCGGTGGCCACCTACTGCATCGGGCGGGCGCAATCCGGCGCTGCGGTCATTCTGGCTGCCGGAACAGCCGGCCGCCGGCATGCCCTGCCGCACGCCAAGGTGATGCTGCATCAGCCCTGGGGCGGAGTGACCGGTCAGGCGGCCGACATCAAAATCCAGGCCGAGGAAATCCTCAAAGCCAAAAAAACCATCAATGAGATCCTGTCCAAGCACACCGGTCAGCCCGTCGATAAAATTGCGATAGAGACCGAACGCGATAAATATATGTCGGCCGAGGAGGCAAAGGCCTACGGACTGATCGATGATGTCCTGCAGGAAACCGATAAAACCGAGAAGAAAAAGGAATCCTGATTCGCCCAAAATCCATAAACTTGTAAGAATTGAACCACGAGGAAATCATGCATATCAATCAGAATCTTGTACCGATTGTCATTGAAAAATCCGGACGGGGCGAACGGGCCTATGATATTTACTCCCGACTGCTGAAAGACCGAATCATCTTTCTGGGCGGCCCGATTGAGGATGAGGCGGCCAATCTGATCATTGCGCAGATGCTGTTTTTGAGCAACGAAGACAGCGAAACGGATATCCATTTTTACATCAACTCGCCGGGCGGAGTCATCACGGCGGGCTTGGCGGTCTATGATACCATGCGTTTTCTCCGCTGTCCGGTGGCTACCTACTGCGTCGGGCAGGCCGCCAGTATGGCCGCGGTGCTGTTCGCTGGAGGCCAGCGCGGCAAGCGGTTTATCCTGTCCAACAGCCGGGTCCTGCTGCATCAGCCGCTGATTTCCGGCGTTATGACAGGAGCGGCGACAGATATTGAAATTGAAGCCAGGGAAATCCTGCGATTGCGCGCCCGGTTGTATCAGATTCTCTCGGAACATACCGGCAAACAAGCCGATCAGATCGAAAAAGATTGTGATCGCAATCTGTGGCTGGAGGCCGAGGAGGCCGTTGCCTACGGGCTGGCGGATCAGATTCTGCAAAAGGCGCCGCTGACGACCGCCAAACCCCAGCCGCACGAGGAAGAAAAAGAATAACTCGATTCTTGCGGTCCGATTTACAGGGAAAGAGAGCATGAGAAAAAGGTTTCTGATGACAGGGTTTCTGGCGGCGGCCGGATTGCTGGCCGGTTGCGGCGGC
>JAKJEN010000106.1 GCA_022705405.1 Planctomycetota bacterium
GGCCAGCATGACGGCCGCCAAAACCGGACCTAATTCTTTCACAACTGCAATGTTAATCAAAACCCCAAGCCGCTCTTCCAATCCCATCGAGGCCAGTTGCCCGTATGCCTGGATTGCAAGAATCATTCCGACAAAGGCCCCTGTTGCCATTACTACTGGTACGCTTTTAACACCGATGATATTCATTTGATTCCATACAAGCGGATAGGATTTGGGATAAACACAGGTTTTCAAAATAGATCTGGAAGCATCCCCCATAAAATGCGCAAAACGGCCCATGTTTTCTATCCAGGAAATACTTCGGGTGCCGAGATTTTCAATCATCATTTATCCTTTCTTGATACACATCTATCTGGATATCGGTTGTTTAATGACTTGTTTTACACATTTCATTATTTGAAAAATTTTCGAAATATTATCTATATTAACATTCCTGGTTTTGTATTTTTATCGGTCATATATCTTATGATCTGTATATATCTTCCTTAATTTCAATTAGTTATGATGATTTGTCAGAAATCTAAGCACAAAATCATTTTACCTATTTTAACTAAAGTTTTTTCAATTGTCTCCCCGATACAAAGACCTGTATTGCCTACTTGACCTATTTTGACGTATTTAGATTTCTAACTTTTTTAATGGAGACACTGAAATGGTTGAAGAACTCATCTTAGAAAGGTATCTTCGGGCACTTCTTTCGGGCGATCGGATATCCTGCCGTCTTGTCATAGAAGAGGCATTAAAAAATGGAATCCCCGCACACCAGGTTTATATAGATATCATCTGGCCTATAATGGTGGAAATAGACCGCCTATATCGCGATGGAAACATAGACTCCGCTCAAGAGGCCTTTGCCTCAAGAATCAACCGTACTATCGTCAATCAATTACAGAACAAATTGCCGAGGCGTAATGAAAAACATAAAAAAATTGTGACCTGTACGGCCTCTAATGAACAGGCCGAACTGGGCGGGCAAATGATAACAGACTTGTTTGAAAGCGACGGTTGGGAAACCCGTTTTCTCGGCGGCACGGTATCCAATGACGATATTCTGTCATTTATTCACTCCTATCATCCGGACATCCTGCTTTTATACGGTATGAACGGTTCAGATGCGCCGGCTATCCGCCAGTTGATCGATACAATTCGTGAAATCAACGCCTGGCCAAATATGCGGATTATGCTTTCCGGCGGAGTCTTCAATCGGGCTGAAGGGCTTTGGGAAGAAATCGGCGCTGATTTGTATGCCGAAAATGCTGCTCAAGCCGTAGAGATGGCCAATATGGATCAGGAGATCACGCCAATCCCACAACGAACAATCAAATTAAGAACTCGAATCAATACGTCCCGAACGCAGGTAGAATACAGCCAAACCCATTAACCTGCATTAATCTCCTGTAAATGGATAAAATAAGTGGGAATATTTCTTTTTCAATATAGTCTCCAGATAATTTTCAGAGAAAGATATTGCTTTTCTTGATCGATGGCATTATAAGGAATGGCTTGTTTTTTGAACTGGAAATGTCATCACTCTATGAAATGGTACGAAAGTCATGATTCTGACACAGATTTTGCAGCCGGCCTGCATACGAGCGCCGCTGGAAAGCAAGGATAAGGAAAGCGCTATTCAGGAACTGATCACCCTGCTGGCCAAGGCAGGACAGATCACCGAACCGGAAAATGCCTTTGAGGCCGTTATGAACCGTGAACAACAGCGAAGCACGGGCATCGGTTCAGGCATTGCAATTCCCCACGGAAAAAGCGCTTCGGCCAAGGAACTGGTCATGGCTTTCGGAATTGCTAAAGACCCGATTGATTTTGACAGTATCGACAACAAACCGGTCAAGATCATCGTGCTGCTGGTTTCTCCGCCGGACTGCACCGGACCTCATATTCAGGCCCTGGCTCGCATCAGCCGTCTGATGCTGGATGAGACCTTTAAGGGAAAACTTGAAAAGGCCTCATCGCCCGAAGAAGTGTACGGACTAATCAGCGGCAAAGAATCAGAATAGATCGCTTGTTTTTAGAACGGATGAGAACCGGCGATTTTATCCGTTTGCCGTCATCTCCCAGAGAACCATCCCCGGCTCATAAGGTTCGACCAGATCCTTGTGATGCGGTAAGATGCGCAAAGAGAAACCCTGTTTACCCGAATTGCGGCAATCCAGCGACCCATCAAAGCGGGCAATCCCATCCTGAGTGAGCGATCCTTCCTTATAATGCATATCCGCTATATGGCCTTCTTCGATAGCCCCGGCGGAGTTTACGTGGCCATAAAAGATTTGCACAGATACATCTTCCGGGTTGAGACGGCCTAATTTGACCTCGGCCGTCACATTCAGAGTAGATCCAACCTCCAGCTCGGGCTGGCGTCCATTCCAGGTTACAAACTGATCGCCGATAACCGACTGTATCTGTACACCTGATATCTTCAGATCTTCCCAGGCGCCTTTGGTTTTCATCTTCCACTGAGAAAGCGCCCGTACTCGGGCTTCACCGTCGCTGGTCAGTTCTTGCCACTTGACGGCGGCGGGTTTGTAAAATCTGCGGGTATATTCAGCCACCATGCGGCTGGTGTTAAACCGGGGAGCGCACCATTTAATGGTATTTTTCATTCGACGAATCCACTGCCGAGGCAGACGATCCTTGGACCGTGCATAAAACAGCGGCACCACTTCCTGCTCAAGCAGATTGTAAATTGCCTGGGATTCGACCTGGTCCTGATAGCTGAGATCTTCATATTCCTCGCCGGCGCCGATAATCCAACCTCCGTCGGGGATATAGCCCTCGCACCACCAGCCGTCCAGAGTGCTCATATTCAGTACGCCGTTTATGGCGGCCTTCATTCCGCTGGTGCCGCTGGCCTCCATCGGGCGGCGCGGGTTGTTAAGCCAAACATCCACCCCCTGCACAAGGTAACGGGCGATATCCATATCATAGTCTTCAAGGAAAATCAGACGTCGGCGAATCTCCGGATTTTGCGAAGCAAAATGAACGATTTGCCGGATCAGCTCCTTGCCGGCGGTATCGCGAGGATGGGCCTTGCCGGCAAATATAAACTGCACCGGATGTTGGGTATTGGTCAGCAATTTGATCAGTCGTTGGGGTTCCCGAAGCAGCAGATTGCCGCGTTTGTAGGTAGCAAAGCGGCGGGCAAAGCCGATGGTCAGGGCCTCCGGATCCAAAACCTCATCCGCCCAGCCCAGTTCGGTATGGAAAGAGCCGCGCCGCTGCATCTGCCTTTTCAGGCGTGAACGGGCAAAACCAATCAATCGCTCTTTACACCTTTGATGGGTCCGCCAGAACTCCTCATCCGGAATCTGATCCAAGTTGTGCCAGATAGATTTATCCACGATTTCATCATTCCAACGTGCCCCAAGGTAGCGTTCGTACAGAAGATTCATTTCGGAACTGAGCCAGGTCTTGGCGTGAACGCCGTTGGTAATGGCGTCAATCGGAACCTCTCCAACCGGCAGATCCGGCCACAGATTTCTCCAGATTTCGCGAGATACCTGCCCATGCAGCTGACTGACGCCGTTTCGATAGGCGCTGCAGCGAAGCGCAAGAACCGGCATCTTGAACGGTTCGGTATTATCTTTCGGACGAATCCGACCCAATCCGAGGAAGTTTTCCCGGTTGATTCCGAGTTTGCCGTAGAAGTGACCAAAATACTTATCAATTAACTCCACCGGAAATTCATCGCTGCCGGCGGCGACAGGCGTGTGCACCGTAAAGACATTGCTGGCCTTGGCTGCCTCAAAGGCCTCCTCAAAAGACATATCCCGCATACTGCGGAGCTTCTGAATCCGCTCCAGCGACATAAACGCCGCGTGGCCTTCGTTCATGTGACAGACAGTCGGTTCCAAGTTCATCGCAAACAACGCCTTGAGTCCTCCGATACCAAGAATAATCTCCTGGCAAATCCTCATTTCCAGATCTCCTCCGTAAAGGGCCTGAGTGATAACCCGATCTGCGTGCTCATTGGACGACAGATTTGTATCCAGCAGGAACAGAGGGGTGCGGCCGATCTGTGCTTTCCAGATCTGAGCGGAAACAGTCCGCCCCGGAAACTGCACGCTGACGGTCAGCGGATGACCGCCTTCTTTGCGAATCAGTTCCAGCGGCATTGCATGGAAATCGCTGTCTATATAATGCTCCTGCTGCCAGCCGTCGGTATTGAGATACTGTCTGAAATATCCTTTCTGATACATCAACCCAACACCGACCAGCGGAATCCCCAAATCCGAGGCGCTTTTCAGATGATCGCCGGCCAGCATACCCAGACCTCCGGAATAGACCGGAATGCTTTCATGGATGCCGAATTCGGCGCTGAAATAGGCAATCACCGGGCGTGGATCCTGGCCGTAAATCTTATCAAACCAACTGGGAGCGTCGAGGGTTTCCTGCAGTTTTGTGCGTGCTTGCTGCAACTGATAGAGAAATCCCTCATTACGCGCTAAATCCTCCAGACGGGCCTGAGAAATTAAACCGAGCATTTTAACCGGGTTGTGCACGCACTGTTTCCAAAGTTCATAATCGGCGCGGCGGAAAAGATCTGTAATTTCATAATTCCACGACCAATACATGTTGCCGGCCACAGCATAAAGATCCTTCAGCGGTTCCGGAAGAGACGGTTTGACGGTAAAAATTCTTACATTCTGCATATTCTTTTTTTCCTTTGGAAAACCATTTCCAGTTATTTTCTCAAATCAATCTTTTCAAGAGACACCACAAACACTTGCAACGATTCAGTTATCGGTAATTTGTTTCCAATTCTTAATTGGAAAACGATTCCGAAACCCTTAAAACACCTACTTATAAATACGATTATCGGACTATTAAAAAAAACAAATGCTAAAAAAATAAAAATTTATTTCCTGACTAACATCCTCCGCAATCCCCAGATTTTCGTAAATCATTTCGCCAAGTCGAAGTTTCATTTATTTATTTTCCGGAATCAGAAAGGATTTGCGGATCTAAAACGATGGATCATATCCACTGATATAAATATTAAAAAAATATTCAAATGACTTTTTTATAACGACATCTTGGAGGTGATTTGTATAGTATATTATTGAATTTAAATTTAAAACAGGTTTTGGGGCTTTCTGTATATTTGGGGCTTGTCGAAATGTTTTTCTTCTTGTAAAATCACGACTTTTCTATGTGTGACCAGAATATAATGGAAACCAACGGAGGTTAGTTAACGTGGCAAATACCAAGGATCTTCGCAATGTGGTCCTATTGGGTCATGGCGGGGCTGGAAAAACCTCGCTGGCTGAGGCCCTTCTTCATAAGTCCGGGGCTATCAATCGCTTAGGAAGTATTGATGACAAAAGTACTACCGGAGATTTTGACGATGAAGAAAAACAAAGGGGACATTCTATTTACTCTTCTCTGATGTGCTTTAATCATGGCGGAAAGACAATTAATCTGATTGACACTCCGGGTTATCCAGATTTTATCGGGGCTGCCCTGATGTCGATTCCAGCAGGCGATACGGCCGTGATCGTTATCAGTGCCTCCTCAGGTATCGAAATCAACACCCGAAAACTTTTCGCCGCTGCAACCCAGGCCAACAAAGCCCGCATAATCGTCATCAATAAAATTGATGCCGAAAATGCCGACCTCAAGGAATTGGTCGGTCAGATTCAGGAAACTTTCGGTTCCCAATGCCGATGCGCCAATCTGCCCTCCGAGGACAAACGTTCCATAATTGACTGTATTTTGAACTCTTCGGGCCAATCATCCGTGATGGATGTTGCACAAGCCCATACGGAATTGCTTGAAAGCATCATTGAAGCAGACGATGCCCTGATGGAGAGTTATCTGGGCGGCGAAGAAATCTCTTCGGATAAAATCCCCTCCGTCTTTGTAAAAGCCCTGGTTTCCGGAACGGTTATCCCAATTGTATTTACTAATGCACGGGCCGAGGTGGGGGTTGTGGAGTTGATGGACCTTCTGACTGCCTATGCCCCTTCTCCGGAAGAGGCGGCGCCAGCGGTACTGACAGAGGGCGAAAACAAGGTTGAAATCAAAGCCGATCCGAACGGGCCGCTGGCCGGACTGGTCTTCCGGGTAGGATTTGACAATCGTTCCAATATGAAATACGCAGCCATCCGGATCTTCAGCGGAAAACTGGACTCGGGAACGCAACTGCTGGTCAACGATGCGCGAAAACCGCTTCGTCCGGGTCATCCCCTAAAAATGCAGGGAGGCGAAACCCGCGAAGTGGAAGGCGGATCCTGCGGGGATATCATTACGCTGGCCAAACTGGATGAACTGGCTCACGGAGATCTGGTCCACGATGGCAAATTTTCCGGCAAATTTGTCCTGCCGACGATTCCCAAACCAATGTTCTCTCTGGCCCTGGAGCCGGCTTCTCGAGGCGATGAAAGCAGACTCAGCGCCGCCCTTGAAAAACTCTGCTGCGAAGACGTCTGTTTTAAGGTCAGCCGCGACACGCAGACTAAGGAACTGGTGATAAACGGACTGGGCGATCTGCATCTTCGAATTATGCTGGCCAAGATGGAAAACCGTTACAAAGTCTCTGTCAACACCAAACCGCCGAAGATCCCCTATCGCGAAACCATTACCGGCAAGGCGGACGGGCATTATCGACACAAAAAACAGACCGGAGGAGCCGGTCAATTCGGCGAGGTCTATCTGCGGGTAGAGCCGGCCGAGCGGGATTCAGATCCATCGCTGATCTATAGTTGGGATATCTTCGGCGGAACTATTCCCGGACAATATGAACCGGCTATCCTTAAGGGCATCAACGATGTAATGGAAAGCGGCGTAGTCGCCGGATTTCCAATGCAGGATATCAAGGTCTCCGTCTATGACGGCAAGTACCACCCGGTCGATTCCAAGGAAGTGGCTTTTCGCACCGCAGGCAAAGGGGCGTTTATTGATGCGGTTGAAAAAGCCAAACCGGCTCTCCTGGAACCCATTGTCAACATGGAAATCACCGTGCCGGCTGACAATATGGGCGATATCACCGGAGATATGGCTTCCCGCAGAGGCCGGGTCACGGGGCAGGAAATGCTGCCGGGCAATATGATTATGATCTTTGCCCAAGTCCCGCTTTCTGAAGTGGCCAATTATAACAGCCAGTTGAAAAGCGTCACCGGCGGACAGGGAAGCTACTCAATGGAGCTGAGCCATTATGAGCCGACTCCGCCGAATATTCAGCAGCAGGTGATCGCCCAGTATAAGAAAGTTAAAGAAGTCGAATAAAGTTCTATCACAGAACAAACTTTAAAGCCCGCTTCACCCAAGCGGGCTTTTTAATTTACTCTGATTTACGGGGAGATTGGAAGACTGGCAGGAGAAGTACTCAGTTTGGTCTTTATTTCTCCGGTCTGTGGATTGTATTGGATCATCGGAACAGATACCCCATCTACCTTGCACGGATGAGCGTCAGTCCCTTCAATCAGGATCCACTGCCCGGTCCGTTCATAAGATAACGTATCGCCTTGCAGATAACGGCCTCTTTCCTTCTGCTCCCGGTATTCCACTCCTCCGCCGGTTTGAAGCAAAACCAGTTCATTCTTGCCTTGAGCGCCGGAGGCAAACCGGGCCAGAGAACGCACGCACTGAACAATCACCTGATCTCCAAGAACCCCCTGCTCAAAAGGCCAGTAATTCAGATAGATCCCGTTTTTCCCCTCTGCCAGTACGGTCCCGGAATCCAGATTCCACACCAACTGGTCAAATCCTTCCATATACGCAAAACAGGGTTTCTGAAGACTGATTGGATCGGAGGTCTGTAAAACCGCAGGAACCTGTTGATTGTTCAGTTCGAGTTTTCCAGGGCCCAGGGCGGTCAATCGGTTTTCGGCCGCCGTATAATCAAACTGGCGACAGGTAAGACGGATATGATTGACCTTTTTGCCTTCCAGCAAATGGATCGACTCAAATAAAACCTGTTGATCCTGCATGGAAACATGCTGAATCCGCTGGCCGTCGGCGGTATCTTTATCCAGATCAACGATCAGCCGATCGCCGAAAAAACGACGGATTTGCTGCTGATCGCTTCCTTCGGCCTTCCACTGAGCGGCAACTTTTCCAAAAAAAGCGACCTGCTCGATCGTTCCTTTTCCATCAGACAAAAATTCCGCACGATCGTGGGCGGTGATATCCACCGGAATCGGTCCTGAAAGCAGGTTTCCAACCCCCTCAGCCGGAGTATAAAAAGTAAAATGAATGGGTCCGGCGGCGATGGCCTTGCCGGTCTGCAAATCATAATCAATTTGCAGGGCCTCAAAACGAGCTGGAGGCATATCCTTTCCGCCCGGGCTTTCAATATGCGATTTTCCGCCCAGCCGAACATGGCCGGGAGTCAGCCGACCATCCTGATTTTGCTGAAACTGAATATCTGCTGTATCGGCTTCGGCCGTCTGACCGGAAGAGGTCAGACGAACCTGCCCCGCCAGATTTGCTGTCTGAATCTGTCCGGCCGAATCAAAATAAAAAACAGTATTCTGGGCCTGTACCTGCGATTTTTGACCCTTCGAATCTGTTTCAAAATGGACATCGCCCTGCAGATCCAGCGTATCGGGTTTATTGGATGGCTGAAAGGTAAAACGGGCCTGATTTGCACGACCGCGAATCCCTTTATTCTGCAAAAAGGCCTCCATTCCTCCGGTCAGGTTCACGGTTTTCAAAGACAACGAAGAATCCTCTTCTATTTCCGGCCGATCGGCAAATTCCAGATCCATCAAGCCCTGAAAGATCAGTTCCTTGTCTTCAACGCGGACCGGGTCTGGATCTCCGGCAAAATTAATTCTGCCGGGACCATTCACATGCGCCAGATTGGCCCTGCGATCCCAGAGTACATGCCCCTGCGTGCGAATCATGCTTCCGGCCTGGTCCAGATAAATCAGAATCGGATTTCGCGGAGAGTCGGTAAACAGTTCAAGAATATCTTCCTGCAGGAGATACCTAAGCGAAGAACAACTGGCCAGAGGAATCGCATTAGGAGAGTATTCATCCTGAAATCGTTCAATCTGGAGTTGCCCGATCATCTCCACCGAGGGAAGAGATTTTTCCTTTCCAACCGGCGGAAACGGCTGTTCCATCGG
>JAKJEN010000107.1 GCA_022705405.1 Planctomycetota bacterium
CGGGTCAGAAGAGCCCTTCTGGAATTGCAGAAGCCAATCCGATGATCGGCCAATCAGAGGCCTTTCAGGCAATTCTGGAGACAATTCGTTCGGTTGCAGCCCGCCGTTGCTGCATTGCCATTACAGGCGAGACGGGCACAGGCAAGGAGATGGTTGCCCGTAAAATTCACCAATATTCCGATCGGGCGGATCGCGTTTTTGTTCCGGTAGATTGTACTACGCTGACCGGGCAGTTATTTGAGAGCCAGTTGTTCGGGCATGTTCGCGGAAGTTTTACAGGGGCGATTGAAAATACGCTTGGTTTTTTCCGTGCGGCCGACGGCGGAACTATTTTTCTGGATGAAATCAGCGAAATCCCGCTTGAGCTTCAAGCCAAATTGCTCCGCGTTCTGCAGGAAGGGACTGTGACGCCGCTGGGTTCAACCCAGGCCTATCCGATTAACGTGCGTGTGCTTTGCGCATCCAACCGCGATCTGCGAAAGATGGTTGAACAGAATGAATTTCGGGCCGATTTGTATTATCGGCTTAATGTGGTCAACCTTCAGATCCCTCCCCTGCGCCAGCGGCCGGAGGATATCCTGCCGATTGCCCGTTATTTTCTGGATAATCTGAGCCGGTTTTATGATGAGCCGGAAAAGATTCTGTCTCCGGAGACCGAACGAATTCTGTTGCGTTATCGCTGGCCGGGAAATGTTCGGGAGGTGGCCAACGCGATGGAACGCAGTTATGTGCTTAACCGGGAACGGATCATTCAGCCGGCGGCGCTGCCTCCGGAGATTCTGCTGGGCGAGATGAGCCGTTCGGACGCACCGCTGCCGACTCTGGAAGAAGCCAATCAGCGACTGGTTCGAGAAGCAATGCGGATTACGAAGGGACGTAAAATTGAGGCAGCAAAAATCCTTGGGATCGAGAGGCGGCGGCTCAACCGGATTCTGGAAAAACTCAATATCCAGTCGGCTCCATTTAAAAAGGCCTGATAGGGTTTTAAGATAATTTTGCAATCTGTGAATAGAAACGAAAAGGCCCGCATTATGCGGGCCTTTGTAATTGTTTTTTATGACCTGTTATTTTCTTTAACGCTTTCGCAGAAACAAGCCGCCCAGAGCCAACAGGATCATGCCGGCCGGCTCGGGAATGATTGTAATTGCGATCGCAGAAGCGGCGCCTTTTTTCTGGATAAAGGAAGTTGAGGTCCCAGAACTGATAGCGACCAATTCATTTTCAATACTGACTTTAACGAGTGTGCAAAACAGGTTTTCCAATTCTACCGTACCTTTCCAGATACCGGCGCCTGACGTGACAGGAAATGTCGGATTCATAATGATGGTTTCGCTAAGTACCTGGCCTGTTGTTAACTTGGTCATAGTCAAAGAACCGGTTGCCTGGACGCTGCCTTCTCCGAGGATGCTATAATCTCCGTATTCAATGACCTTGATTCCGGACAGGCAAAATCCCGGATGAAAATCCAGATCAAATTCCATCCGGTCATAAATCGAATCGATGCCCCCTGTACTTTCTGCCCTGAAATTTACGGGAAAGAACACAAAGGTGTTTTCTGTTAAAATGGTTGGATCGCTATAGATCCCATTTTCGCTGCCGCCGTTGGACCAGTCAAAATAAGCCGTGGATCCGCTGGAATTATTCCAATAATAAAATGCCTGTGCTGATTGACACAGACAAATTATCCCGATGCAAAAAAACAAACCCTTAATGCTCTTTTTCATCTTTCCCTTCCCCGAGACTTTTTTGAGTCTCTTATTTCTTCTTCACTGTTTATTTTTTTCTGTTTCGTACAAGGAAAAGCGTCCCCAAGCCCAGAAGTCCCAAACTTGCCGGTTCCGGAATAATTTCGATTGTCACAGAGCCGCCTGTGATTTTCTTTTGAACATAAGAGTTGGAGCCGCTCCCAACAGTGACCGCCTGCAAATTATTGTCCATAACAAAATTGACGTTGGTCCAATCCAACCCTGTGATTTCTCCAACGGCTTTCCAGTTCCCGGCGCCTGATGTGATTGGAGTTGCCGGGTTGACTACATTTAATTCGCTGTCAGCCACATCGAACTCAACCATGTTTGTCATAAACAACCCGCCTGATATCCGAACTTCACCGTTGCCGGTAATTCCGTAATCGCCAAATTCTGTGATTCGAATGCCTGTAATCATTTGGCCGGGCTTGGCGACAAGAGTTACCTTTAGACGATCGGCTGCGGTCCCTGAAACGCCATCCAGACTGTCGGCACGGAAATTTTGGGGGGTGAATACAAACGTATTGCCGCCTACCAGCACTGGGTCTCCGAACAGGCCGTTGTCGCTACCCCCGTTAAACCAGTCAAACGCGGTCGCAGACCCGTCCTTCATTCCGCCGCCCCAGTAAACAAAGGCGCCAAAAGAATTGGAAAAAACACACAGACACAGAATTAGTGAAAGAAAAGCTATTTTATTCATCATCTGTACTCCTGCCTGTTCCTCGTCATCATCTCTCCGGTTCTGAGTCTGGAAAAATCGGTTTTCCAAACTCCTGTTTTTACAGAATATTCACCTAATAGTCTATTGAAAATTTTGAGCGAAATCAAGTGATTTTTTATAATTTTATAAGATGTTTGTTGTCCATAAAGTTATCTTCTTGTTTTTGAGGGAGTTATGAGAACTTGAAAAAGTAAAATTTATGCAAAAATACTGAAAATTCGGGCTGGTTTTGGAAAACCCGATTTTCCGTTCTATCGTTTCTACTGTGTGCTTACTTTTTGTCGGTTTTTTTAGGATTGTTGCAAAAAATGTGTTGGGTGAGCGCACAAAAGACAAAAAGGGTTTTTAAGGTATCCAAAAATCCATTCCGCCGTGGACAGGGACCCGCGAATGCAGGCGGACATTTTTGACAAAAAAGAAAAATGTAGGGTCTTTTCAATACGGACAGGCAATGTTAAGATCAAATAATGGAGAGGCCGGATGCATCAGATTAAACTGAAGAATAAGCGGGTGTTGGTGATGGGGTTGGGTTCGTTTGGCGGCGGGGCCGACAGTGCCGCCTTTGCCTGCGGGCAGGGTGCGCAGGTGACAGTCACCGACCTGGCGGATGAGAGCCAGTTGAAAGAGACGATCCAGCCGCTGCGGTCTTATCCGATCCAGTGGCATTTGGGCAGGCATGAGGATGGAGATTTTCGTACTTCGGATGTGGTGATTGTCAACCCGGCCGTGCCGCAGGATAATCGGTATCTTCAGATCGCCCGGGCGGCCAATGCGGTTGTCACTTCGCAAGTACAGTTATTTTTTGAGCGATGTCCGGCTCGAATCGCGGCCATTACCGGTTCCAACGGCAAAAGCACAACCACAGCGCTTACAGCGCATTTGCTGGAAGCGGGTCTGGGCCAGAAGGCAATCGGATACGATCGAGTATTTCTCAGCGGCAATATCGGCAATCGGCCGCTGCTGGGCCTGCTGGAAACGCTGACGGAACGGGATGTGGTGGTTATCGAGACCAGCAGTTTTCAACTGGAACAGCTGGCATTTAGCCGGCTGGGGCCGCATATTGCCGTGCTGACAAATCTAAGTCCCAATCATCTGGACCGGCATAAGACCTTTGAGGCCTATTGTGCGGCCAAAGAAAACATTTTTGCCTGGCAGCCGAGGGATGAGGCCAATCCGGCGGTTTCGATTCTAAATGCAGACGATCCCTTGTGCCTTCAATGGTATGTCAAATACTCCGAGCAGCCGGGCAGGCGTTGTGTGTTATTCAGGGGCGATGATGTGCCGATGGAATATCGGGAGCCCTTTGTTCTGCCCGGCCGGGTGAATCTGCAGAATCTGGCGGCGGCGCTGGCTGTCACGGAGGTCTATGGCGTGAAGCCGGAGTATCTGATAAAGGGAATTGCGTCATTTAAAGGTCTTGAAAATCGGTTCCAACTGGCGGCCAAGATCAATGGAGTCAGCTGGTATGACGATTCCAAGGCGACCACGCCGGTAAGCACAATGGCGGCCCTGAACGGGATAGAGGAATCGAAAATTCTGATCGCCGGAGGATACGACAAGGGGATTTCATTTGACCAGTTGGGTCAGTGTATTGCCCGACGGTGCAGGGCGGTCGTTCTGATAGGACAGACGGCCGGAAAGATTGCGGAATCCATAAAAAAAGCAGGGCAGGGCGATTTAATTTTGCATTTTGCCGCAAATATGGAAGAGGCGGTGAAATTATGTTCAAAAATAGCACAAAAAGGAGATGTAGTTTTATTGAGTCCTGCCTGTGCCAGTTATGATATGTTCAAAAATTATCAAGAACGAGGCAAGGTTTTTCGCGAGTCGATACCTAACGGCTGCCCAGTATAGTTATGGGACATCGAATAAAGAATTTTAATTTTTTTAAATCAGAATAAACCATTTCCAGAAACTTAAGTTCCGAATAAAAACCTCTAAATTAACTAATTAACCGCAAAAACAATCTTCTGCCTGATTCATTTAACCACCTTCTTTAATTTTTGCGCAGATTCCGGCTTTTTTTGTCGGTAATTCGTGCCGTCATTCTCTCCGACACACAACCTAAATCGGATGCAATCAGAAATGTTAAACAGGCAAATTTGGAGGTCTTCATGGATCAGGCAAAGGAAAGAAGGGCGGAAAAAAGGTTGCGGTATAGTTGGCCGGTGTGGTTTGCGGAAGATTTTGATGACATTTTAACTCAGGGGCAGATGATTGATGTTTCCAGCGGGGGAGCGGCGTTTACCTGTTATTCAGATCGCTGTCCATCCACAGGAGGACATATCACGACGCGGTTCAGCGTTCCTCGCTTTTCGGAGGAGGATACCTTTGATCTGGAGAATTTTGTTCGGAATGGCCGAATCTGCCGGGTGGATCAATTGGGTCCGTATTTACGGCGAGTGGCGGTACAGTTTTCCGAACCGCTTCCGTTTAAGCCGGCCGAAAGCCATCCTTCTGAAGAGTTGATTTTTATCTGATCGCAATCGCCGGGGCGGCGTGTGCCTGCTGGATTTGGGTATTTGTAAAATTTGAACGCCTGTCTGCAAGCAAGGAGACAGGCGTTTTTTTCTTTTCTTTCCTGATGGGGGCGTCTAAGATGGGGGTATGATTGAAAAAGGGCTGGTACAGGTTTATACCGGAGACGGCAAAGGCAAGACGACAGCGGCGCTGGGGCTGGCCTTGCGCACGGCCGGGCAGGGGGGCAAGGTTCTGATTTATCAATTCCTCAAGCCCTCTGCACTGGAACTGGGAGAGCGAGGAGGTCTGCGGAATATCGGATCGATTACCCTGCTTGCGCTGGATGAGCCGTGGGATATGTTTGAATCGATGGGAAACCGACAGGCGATTGAGCGAGTCAAAGGGGCGATCCATAAGGCGATGAAGATGCTGACCACGGCCGCCCATGAGAAATACTATGATCTGATCATTCTGGATGAGATTGTTTTTTGTCTGTCGAAAGGACTGGCCCTTCTGGAGGATGTAAAGGAGTTAATTGCCCATCGGGATCAGCACGTGGAACTGGTACTGACCGGACGGGGAGCCGGCCAGGATCTGATCGATCTGGCGGACCTGGTGACGGAGATGAGATCGATCAAGCATCCATACGATAAAGGGATTGGGGCCCGAAGGGGAATCGAGTACTGAAAAAATTAAAAAGCAAAAAGTAAAAATTGTGGAAAGAGCACCCCAGGATCGAATTCATAAATTGAGGCGGAAACCGTGAGATCGGGAAAGGAAAGAAAACCGCTGGACAAGACCGTGGCGGTGATTGTGTGCGCAGCCGGGGCCAGTGTGCGGTTCGGCGGCGACCGCAAGAAGCCGTTTGTGGAACTGTCGGGGCGCGCCGCCTTTATGCGGAGTATCGAATTTTTTTCCACTCGTGATGAGGTTAAGCAGATCCTTTTGGCTATTTCCAAAGAGGATGAGGAACTGGTGACGGTCAAGTGGGGCTCGGCGCTGGCGTTTAACGGCGTCAAACTCTGCCTTGGCGGAGCGGAGCGATTCCAGACGGTGGCCAATGCCCTGGCGAAAGTAAATGAGCAGGTTGATCTGATTGCTGTGCACGACGCCGTCCGATGCTGTCTTACGAAAGACTGGGTGGATGCGGTGTTTGAGGCGGCGGCCGCAACAGGGGCGGCAATTTTGGCCTGCCCGGTCAATGCGACGCTCAAAAAGGTCGAAAAGGGCGTGATTGCCGCTACCATAGATCGGGATCAACTGTATGAAGCCCAGACCCCGCAGGTCTTTGACGCAAAACTGCTGAAAAAGGCCTATGATAAAATAGACAAACTTGATAAGAAAAAAATCACGGATGATGCCCAGGTTGTCGAATCGTTCGGCCATCCGGTGCAGATTGTCGAGACGGATTTTTCCAATCTGAAGATTACCCGCAAGAGCGATGTTCCGATAGCCGAGGCGATCCTAAAATCGCGGCCTCAACCCAAGCCGGAGGGTCCGATAGGTCCCTATATCGAGGCGCAGTGGTAAGTTACATGCCGCCTTTTTCTATAATTCTTCGCTTGACAGGAAAGACAAACGTGGTATTTTAAGGTCAAAACGTTGACTTTTTTAATGATATGAAAGGAGTCCATCATGTCAAAAAGGATACAACTGGCGATCTATATTCTGCCGATAGCGCTGATGATCGGCTGTGAGAATCCGCGGGTGACGGACGCTCATTTGACCGACCGAGATATTGCTCGTGTGCAGCAGGGTTTTTTAGTTCCGGATGCCCGCGAGGTGGATTATGTGGAACACCTGGCGGCTGCTCGCGAGGGGTATAAGCAGGCCTTACTGGATTTATCCGCCTATTATGAGTCCATGGGCAACGCCACCAAACTGCAATGGGCGCGTACGGAGCTGAAAACCTTTGACCAGATGGTCCAGTACAGTTATCTGATGCCGGGCGAGTACCTTCCGGAAAGTCTGATCGCCTCGGATTCAATTCCGGAGGCGGATCAGCTGTATAACGAGGCGATGCGATTGTATCGTCAGTCCGGCGGTTTGATTCTGGTGACCAGCGAACCCAAACTCCGCCAGTCCCTGCAGATGTTTAACCAACTCATCAGCCAGTATCCTTCCAGCGACAAAATTGACGACGCGGCCTATCGGGCGGGTCGGATCTATGAGCATTTTCAGAATTATGAGCTGGCGGCCGTCCTGTATCAGCGGACGTTCCAATGGAACCCGACCACTCGGTATCCGGCTCGTTTTCGAGCCGCTTATGTTCTGGACCGGCGGCTGAAAATGCGTGCAGACGCCCTGCCTTTGTATATTCTGGCGGTTGAAAAGGAATCGATGTATCAGTCCAATACGGAATATGCCCAGACTCGGATCGCTCAGCTTTCCACGCCGACTCCTGAGCCGGCTCCGGAGATTCGGGTTGAAGGGGATTAACAGGATACTAACCATATTGTGTTAATGATATGAAACGGGGTCTGTTCAGGGATGGGCAGGCCCCTTTTTATTGATGATTTTGTATTGAAAGGGAAAAAATGAGAACGCTGCTCTGTACGGCGGTGATTTTGCCGCTGTTTGCCGGCTGTGTCAAAACTCCGGATCAAGCGGTTGCGCCGATTGAGGCGGATGCTGTTCAGTCTGAGACATTGACGATTGTGACATTCAATATTCGAAACGGAAAAGCCGATGATGGGCCGAATCGATGGGACAATCGCAAAGAGCTGGCGTCAGATCTGCTTGCAGAATACAAGGCCGATATCATCGGTTTGCAGGAGGCCTATGGTTTTCAGTTTGATCAAATCAGCCGGAATCTGCAGGATTGGGATGCGGTTTTTACTGGTCGGGATGACGGCCGCAGGGGCGGGGAGGCCTGTCCGATCTTCTATCGCCGCGACCGGTTTGAACGGCTGGACTGGGGCACATTCTGGTTTTCGGATACCCCAGATGTTCCCGGTTCCAGACACTGGGGCAATAACTATACTCGCATTTGCACATGGGTATATTTGAGGGAACGGCACACAGGTAAAACGCTGCATATCTATAATCTTCATCTGGATCACGAATCGCAGATTTCTCGTGAAAAAAGCGCGCAGATGCTGATCGATCGCATCGATCGGCAGCCGAAGAAAGATTTTTACATTGTCCTGGGAGACTTTAATTCGGACATCCATAATCCGGCGATGCAGAGTCTGCTGAAAGGGAACCTTCGGATTGATACGTGGCAAGCGGTGCATGGATTGGCCGAGCCGGCGGGAACATATCATGCCTTCAGCGGGACTGCAAAAGGCGGGAAGATTGATTTTATTCTGGTCCCGCAAGGAACAGAAGTTTTTGAGGCGGACATCGATCAGCGGTCCTTTGATGGGCGGTATCCGTCTGATCATTTTCCGGTTTTCGCTCGAGTTGCATTGTCGCCGGGGGATTGAGTTTTGGACGCCTTTGAGCAAAAGGTGTTTGGGTGGATTCGGCATCAGGGGCTGCTGAACAGTTGTGGGCGTGTCCTGCTGGCGGTATCGGGCGGAGCCGATTCAATGGCGATGCTGCATGTTTTGCTTGGGCTTGAGAAGGCGGGGCTGATTCAAACGGCCTTTGCAGTTGGTCATGTTCATCATCAGATTCGAGGGATTCAGGCGGACGAGGACCAGCGGTTTGCCGAACAAATGGCCGGCCGTCTTGGTTTGGAGTTTTTTTCCCGAAAAGCGGATGTGCCCGCCTTTGCACGTGAGCAGAAATTGTCTTTGGAGATGGCCGGGCGGATTTTGCGAATCCGGATACTCAGACGGATGGCTCAGCAGTGGGCGGCACAGGCCGTAGCGACGGCTCATCACCAGGGCGATCAGGCCGAGACATTGATCTTTCGGATGCTTCGGGGGACTGGATTTCGGGGTTTGTGCGGGATTCGGTCTGTCGGTCGTCTGGAGGGTGTTCGTTTTATCCGGCCAATGCTTGCAGTTAGCCGGCTTGAGATCGTAGGGTATCTGCGCCGGGAAGGGCTGAGTTGGCGGGAGGATCAGAGCAACGCCGATTGCGGCTTTGCGAGAAACCGGATTCGGCA
>JAKJEN010000108.1 GCA_022705405.1 Planctomycetota bacterium
CGCTGCCACATCTTGATTCGATGGCCGTCATACACATTGAATAGTTTGCTTTCTGAGCCGTCTGCATGAATCAAAAGTCCGCCGTCGGTCAGAACCCCGTCCACATCCAGCAGCAGCATCTCAATTTTCTGAAGATTTATACTTTGTTTGCCCACTTAAACTTCCTTATTCGACAATTTTGAGGGCTACAATATCCTGTACATCGATCAGGCCTACCGGCCGGTTATCGCCGTCCACCACCGGTAATTCATCAATTCGGTATTTATGGAAAATGGCCATCGCCTCGGCCGCCAGCGTATCCTCCGTAACTCGCTTGCAGGGAGCCGTCATAATCGCAGAAGTCTTCAGGGCAAAGAGCTTCCGGCCTTCCTGCGTCATAGCCCTTCGCAGATCGCCATCGGTGATAATCCCTTTCAATCGTCCCAAAGAGTCCACGATCATCACTGCACCGCGCCGTTTGAGCCCGGAGGTCTTATCCAGCATTTGCTGAATCGTGTCCGTTTCCGCCGCCAGCGGAAGTTCCTCTCCCTGCTTAAACCACATGGACTGGCCTACCGTAATCAACCGGGCGCCCAAAGCCCCGCCCGGATGGTACCGCGCATAATCTTCAATACTGAAATTGCGCGCCTTCATTACCGTCAGGGCCAGTGCATCGCCGAGAGCCAGCATACAGGTCGTCGAAACGCTGGGGGCAAGGCCATGCGGGCAGGCCTCGGTCTGCATCCCCATGCACAATGCCACATCGCTGTGACGCGCCAGAGGCGACTGGCTGTCTCCGACAATGCTGATCAGCCGAATCTCCCGCTGCTTGAGCGGTTCGATCAGCCGTAAAATTTCATCGCTTTTTCCGCTATGGCTGAGGGCCAAAACCATATCGTCGGACCCAATCCGCCCCAGGTCGCCGTGGATCGCCTCGGTCGGATGAAGAAAATGGCTGTGGGTTCCGGTCGAGGCCAGCGTGGCGCTGATTTTCTGACCGATCAGGCCGGCCTTGCCGACTCCGGTTAAAATAACGGAACCGCGGCATTGGCAAAGCATCCGAACCGACTGCAAAAAGGCGGGGCTTTCCACCAGCGTAATCAGCCCGCCAACGGCTCCGGCTTCCGCCTCGATCACACTGCGGGCAAAACCCTGATCCAGTTGATAAAACTCTGTCCGTTCCCGGGACTTGAGGGTTGACGGCTTCATAACAAACCCTTTAAATTTTCACTTCAGTTCCGCGCGAATCCAGACAAATCAGCTTTCGGCTTTGACCGTCTATCTTCCAATCCGCGTGAATCGTAATTTCCTTTTGAGAATCCGACTCCAGCCGCAGCAGCGTCGCTCGCTTCTGATTCTGCAGATAGTCGGCCACTTCCGGAGGAACTGTCAATTCAATTTTTGCGATCTCCTGCCTGGCCGCGGCCGACTGCAGCAGGCGAATCAATTCTATCGCCTGGGAGTCGTAACTCTTGATAACGCCCTGTCCCAGACAATAGGGGCAGTTCTGATAGGTACTGGACTGCAAAGACGGACGCATACGCTGGCGAGTCAGTTCGATCAGCCCGAATTGACTCATCTTCAGAGCGCGCGAACGGGCGCGATCTGTTTTCAGGGCCTCTCGGAACACACGCTCCACTTCCCGCCTGTTTTTGCCGTCTCGCATATCGATAAAGTCGCAGATAATCAATCCCCCCAAGTCTCGCAGTTTCAACTGGCGAACAATTTCTTTAGCCGCTTCCAGATTAATTTTCAAAGCCGTCTGCTCTGCATTGTCCTGCTTGCGGTATCGACCGCTGTTGACATCAATCGCCACCAGCGCCTCAGTCTGCTCGATCACAAGGGAGCCGCCGCTTTTCAGGGCCACGTGGCTGGACTGAATCTTTTCAATCTCCCGCTCAATCCGGAAACGAGTAAACAGCGGGATCTTGTTATCATAATAGACCGCTCGCTTGCGAAGCCGGGGCTGAACGATCGCCAGGAAGTCGCGGATCTTTTTGGTCATCGCCTCGCTGTCACAGTAAATCTTGCTGATTTGGCTGTCAAAAATATCCCGCACCGTCCGTATCACCAGATCCGATTCCTGATAAATCGCCGCCGGGCCTTTTTCCGCCTCCCCTCGTTTGTAAATCGCGCTCCACAAACGGGACAGATAGGACACATCATTCTGGAGTTCCCGCTTGTTCGCCATTTGGGCCGCCGTGCGGATAATCAGCCCGGCCTGCCGGGGCAGAGTAAGACCTTCCAGAAGCGCCCGCAGCCGTTTGCGCTCTGCCTCATCCTCGATCTTCTGCGAAACGCCGACCTTATTCATCCACGGCATCAGAACCACGTATTTGCCGGGCAGGGAAATATAACTGCTGAGTGTGGGGCCTTTGGTATTGATCCCTTCTTTGATAACCTGAACGATAATCCCCATGCCCTTTTTCAGACATCGCTGAATCGGCGGTCTCTGGGTTACCGATTTGCGACGTCCGATCTTCTCCTCCTCCTGCTCGCTCTCAGAAAAATACCGCGGATGCAGATCGCTGATATGCAAAAAACCGTTCTTGGCGTATCCAAAATCAATAAACGCCGCCTGAATGCCGGCTTCAATATTTACAATCCGGCCTTTATAAATATTGCCTACGGTGCTGGCGATATTATACCGTTCCATATACAGTTCTTCCAGCACACCGTTATCGACCACCGCAATCCGGCATTCTTCCCCCTCTGAAACATTGACAAGCATTTCTCTGGCCATCTTGGCTCCCATCCCCCCAATATTTAATTCTGTATCCATACGACCCCGGTTCGTCGAGGCGGCTCAGCCAGATCCGCTGCCGGCATCACCAGCCATTCGAGCAGTTCTTCCGGCCGTGCCGTGCCGGTTGAATCGATCCGGCACCGAATCCGAAGATCGCTTTGATTTCCATTTAATTCCAAAATATAATTTCGCAAATCCACTGTCTTGGACGCATGTTTCGGCGATCGACGTTTCAGAAGAATCGGCTCTCCTGATGCCAGCTGTCGGCGGCAGCAGCCGATCCGGCCGGTCCAATATTGCTCAGAGATAGCCGATCCGCGGCGAAATTCATAAGCCGCTTCCTGAGCTGCCGGACACCTGCCGGCCGACCATTCAACCCTGCTGAGCGTACAACCTTCCGGCAGAAGGCGGCGAATTTGCTCTGACAGAGCCCCGCAGTCGATTGGCTCTGCATCCGTTCGAACCTGAGCACAAAGCAGTTCCTGATCGCTTTGGATCCCAACCGCCCGCGGCAAAGGCAGACTAAGCCGCGGACGCGGATTAAAGCCGGCGCTGAACACCAGCGGCAGCCGACAGCGAATCAGAATCCGCTGCCACATCGTCAGCGTTTCCCGATGGGACAGACAGCACAAATCTCCTTCAATTCCAAATGTAATAAGCATCCGATCCGGCATAGGATTCGATCAATTCGAAAAGCAGGAAACGGATTAGTACGTGCCCGGAAGAATCCGAGACGCCGCATCCCGCAGAATATTCTTGATCTGACGCTGAGAGTCCATAGTGGCCACCTTTCGCGCCAGCTGGTTGCACTCTTCAAGGGTTACCGAACGAATTATTTTTTTGACCTCCGGTATCATTGGGGCAGCCATCGACAAAACCCGAACCCCCATCCCCAGCAGCAGCATAATAAACTCCGGATCTGAGGCCACCTCTCCACAGACGCTCAGCCCGATACCTGACTTGTGAGCGTCATGGATCACGCTGCGAAGCAGTAAAAGAATCGCCGGTTCTGCGGCGGAAAACAAAGAGGAAACATGCTCATTGGCGCGATCCACAGCCAGCGTGTATTGAATCAGATCGTTGGTGCCGATACTGAAAAAATCGCTCTCGGTAGCCAGCAAACCGGCCATCAGGGCCGAACTGGGGGTCTCGATCATGATCCCGACCGGCATCTGGGCATTGTATGGCACAGCGTACTCATCCAGATCTTCCATGACATCGCGCAGGATCATCTTCGCCTGCCGCATTTCCTGCATCGTGGTTATCAGAGGCAGCATCATCCGCACATCGCCCACCACAGACGCCCGCAGAATTGCGCGCAGCTGGGTCTTGAACAAAGGCAGGTTCTGCAGGCAATAACGGATCGACCGAAGACCGAGAACCGGATTGGCTTCATGCGGGTGGCGCGTGGTATGGGGCAGTTTATCCGCTCCCAGATCCATCGTCCGGATGACGATGGGTTTTCCATCCATGATGCGGGCCACTTCCGAATAGGCCTGGTAATGATCTTCTTCCGTCGGCTCGCTGCCGCCGTACAGATACAAAAACTCAGTCCGGTACAGCCCGATTCCCTGCCCCCCCTTTCGCAAAACATACTCGGCCTCATCCGGAAACTCCACGTTGCCCAGCAGCGTAATGGGCACATCGTCCTTGGTTACCGAGGGCAGATCCCGCAGGGCATCCAGTTCATGTTCAAATTCCAAGAACTGCCGGGCATAGGTCTGGTAATCCTCCAGCGTCTCTTCGTCAGGATCTACAATCACCACGCCCCGTTTGCCGTCAATAATCACCATGCTCTGGGTCGTCACGGAGGACATCAGATCGCCCAGAGCCACAACCGCCGGAATTCCCAAAGAGCGTGCAATAATCGCCGTGTGACTGGTTCGTCCGCCCTTTTCCGTTGCAAAGCCCTTGACAAACGTCTTGTTAAAACTGGCCGTCTGAGTCGGCGCCAAATCGTAAGCAACTATAACAACCTCTTCGCGCAGATGTTCAACCTCTTCGGCTACCTTCCCCAGCAAATGCGTCAGAAGACGCCGCTCAATGTCATAAATATCCGCCACTCGCTCGCTGATATATTCATCATCGATGCTTTCAAAATGAGAGGCAATCTCGCGCAGGATCACAGAAACCGCGTATTCGGCCGTCACCAGCTCCTTCTCGATAAAATCTGTTATCCGTTTGCGAAAACTTTTGTCCCGCAGAAAACGGCTGTGTACGGCAAAAATATCTCGGATCTTGCCTTCCTCGATCTGCTTGGCCGCCTCGAGTTCATCCAGTTCTAAAATGGCTGCCGCAAATGCGCTGCGAACCCGTTTGACCTCATCGGCTCGCTGAGAGGCCATAATTGACCGCCGAGGAATTCGGTAATTTTTTGAATCAATCACCATCGCCCGGCAAATCGCGATGCCCGGCGACGCTGCAATCCCCTTTTTGATTTCCATGTTGACTTGCTATCCTTCCTTTTTTGATTCCGCCGGTCGGCTTTCAGAGGAGGAAAGTATCTTTTCCGCCAGTTCCTTCAGCGCCTCGACCGCCAAAGCGGCATCGGCGCCTTCAGCGCGGATTCTGAGCCGGCTGCCGCGGCCGGCCGCAAGCATTGTCATCTGCATGATACTTTTGGCGTCGGCCGAAACGTCGTTGTTGGAAACCGTCACCGACGAGGCAAATCGGCCGGCCAAATCCACAAACTGCATCGCCGGACGCATGTGCAGCCCTTCTGCGTTTTGTATCTCCACTTCGATTTCAACAACCGGCTCAGCCACTTGAATTTCGCCTTTTTAATAATGCAAACAAACGCATGCAGTCCCCGGTTTTGTTCATCTTATTAACCTTGCTTTACCCGGCATCCCGGATAATGTCCTCAATCTCCTCGGCAGTCTGGGCCTGCCGGAGAAATCGACGAAAATCGTCGTGGTTTAGATTCCGAAACAAGATCTCCATGGCCTGAAGATGTTTGTCCGGATTTTCCTTGGGACTGACCAAAAGAATAACACTGTACACCGGCTGTTTGTCCAGGGAACGAAAATCCAGGCCCTGGCTGCTTCGCCCGATCGCCGCCACTGGCTCCTCAACCCCGTCGGCTTTGATATGGGGCAAAGCAACGCCTTTGCCGATCCCTGTACTGGCTTCGTTTTCCCGCTGAATAATGGTCTTGGTCAATTTCTCAGGATCGCAACTGCCCAGTCGGCCCTCTTTGTGAAGGGCCTGCACCAATTCCCGGATCGCCCCGTTTCGATCCGAGGCCGTCAATTCAGGAACGATAGCGGAAAAACAAACAAAATCACATAATTTCATATTCACTCCATAATCTGAAAGGTCAACAAAACGAACTGCCGCTTCGGCCCCTCAAGCCACGTCCTCCTGCTCGGGACTGCCCAGCGGCTCCGGCCTGGGAGCGCCGGAATGTTTATTGTCACGCTGTTTTTCTTTTTTCTTTTTCAACTGACGCACCATCTTGTGAAAAGCCGCGTCCATCGCTGTGTACATTTCAGCGCGGGTTTCTTTGGCCAGGATCAATTCCTCCCGTTCCACATTCGCGATCACCTCGACGGTAAAGCGTCCGGCGGTACTCCCTTCGACAAGAACCTCCACGCGGCTGATATTGTTGTGAAATCGTGGAAGTTTGTCCGCTTTTCTTCTGGCGCGGTCTCGAATGGCATCCGTTATCTCAATGCGTCTTCCGGTAATGGAAAAATTCATCATTACCTCCTTTTCTCAAAATAACAGTTTTCATCCATATTATATAGCCGTTTGCTTTATTTCTTGCTCTTGAAGAGCGTCCTGGTAAGCCCTGTGCTCGGTGGGAGTTATCACCCCGCCGCTGATTACAAACCGAAGCGCCTCTTCGATCGTCAGATCGATTTCAACGGCCTCTTCCCTGGGTACCATAATCACGTACCCTGTAAAGGGAGTCGGCGAGGTCGGCACAAACACCGTCAAAAATTCTTTCTGGCAGTTTCTGGCTATCCCCTGCAAGCCCCGACCGGTCACAAGACCGACCGACCATGCACCCTTTCGTGGATATTCCACGGCGACAACCTTATTAAAAGACAACTCTTTTCGGATTAAAAAAAAGTCTGTGACCTGTTTTATATACGGATAAACCTGCTTGGCAAGAGGAATATTTGCCCATGCCTTTTCAAAAAAATGCCATAAAGACCGCCCCATAACGCTGGCCAGAAACGCGCCTAAGATAACCACCCCGATGATCGTCACAAAAAAACCGGTTATCTTGCCGTTTCCGCTAACCCAAAAACTTTCTAAAAATTCCTTTGTCCATTCGTCTGTCACCTGTAAAATCAGCCATACCAACGCTTTATTGATATGGACACTGACTTTATCCTGAATGAAGACATAACACTGGACAAAAATCCAGATGGTAAGGATCGTCGGCAAAAGAGCCGCCATCCCCCTGAAAAAATAGGTCCTAAAATTTTTAAATGCCTGCATTTGGGCACTCTACCCTGCCATCCCGGGCTGGGTTTGCAATTCTATAACATTCACGCCAATCGTGATCGTTTTTTGTATAACTCTCATTTTTTAGCAACAGTTAAGAATGTATCCAAACCTCGAATATCCGTCAACAAAAATCCCTGCCAGTCTTGGGTAAATAGTCAGCCCGCAGATGAATCCAAATCCCCGGCAGGCCTCCGATCAAAAAGATCGCCCGCTGGCAAAGAGCCAATGCCGAGGCCGCTTCCTGCCCCGCTCCTGTTATGGTCATAAATAACACAATTACTCCTCCCTCCAAAAGTCCAAGCCCTGCGATACTGACCGGTAAGGATCCGATAAGCCAGGCCAGCGGGAAAAAAGCAAAATAGTATCGAATTTGATCGCTAACGCCCAAATCGCGGCCAATCAGCCAGAAACTCAATAAAGTCAGCGACTGAAAAATAATGGTCAGGAGAAGAACCGACGGGCCGAGCCACAATTTTTTGAAAAATATCCCAAGCACATCCCGGCAATGACGAATGCCCTTTTGAGCATTTTTATAGATCAAAAGCCATACCTTGGTCAGGGCGATCCGGCCTTTGGGGGTTGCCAACAGGATCAGACACATCAGAATCAAAATCCCGACAACAATCAAAATTTCTTTCAGATGCAGATGGAAAAAGTCAGAAATTCCAATATTTACATCCTGAAAGATTTCCAACTCGCTAAGATAGAGAAAATAAGTAATTGCCACAATACACCCCGTAGCAATGAGGCCGGTCAAACGATCTACAAAAACGCTGAGGGCCGACTGAAACCGCTTGTCGGTGTGTCGGCTGACATACCAGGCGCAGACAAAATCGCCGCCGATTGAACCGGGCAGAAAACTGCTGAAAAAAAGCCCGTAGAAATGAAGCCGCAGGACCGTCGGGAAGGGTATCACAATATCCAAAGACCGCAACAGGATCCACCAGCGGAAGGCAATCCCTGACTCGGAAAGAAACTTGACGCCGACGGCCGTCAGAATTACCCAGCCGCGAAGATTCCCGAATGCGGCAAGCAATTCTTTGAACTGAAGGTTTTTGAAAATCAGGAAGCAGGCCGCTGCGGCCACTAAAATACGAATGATTAGCAAGATGGGCGCGCCATTGACCTTCTTTTTTGGTGTCTGCTCCAAGCAATCGATCCTGAAAAGACTTGTTTTTCCATATCATACCGAGTAAAAGTAAATTTTGCAAGCGCCGGAATTGAAAATCAAAGGTATTCTTGATCCAATAAGGAACCGATTTGTGGCAGCAGATAAAAAGATCGAAGAGGGGCTGGAGTTTACTCCGAAATTTGACGCTAACGGCCTGATTACGGCCATCGCTCAGGATGCCGACACCGGCCAGGTGCTGATGGCCGCCTTTATGAACCGCCAGGCGCTGGATCTGACCATCCAGACCGGCAACGCGGTTTATTACAGCCGTTCGAGGCAGAAACTTTGGAAAAAGGGAGAGGAATCGGGGCACGTCCAAAAGGTTTTGCAGATATTGACCGATTGCGACCAGGACTGCCTGATCCTGAAGGTCAGGGTGGATCAGGGCCAGTGCCATGTCGGGTATCAGTCCTGCTTTTATCGCCGCCTCAAACCGGACAGCGGAACGGACCTGGAACTGATCGCCCAAAAGGTTTATGATCCGGCCAAGGCCTACAAAAAATAAGGCAGCAATTCCTATTTTATTGGTTCTTGAATAAATAAACGAAAGGCTCATATTTTTAGCTTTGCACAATGGAAAAACGAACGAAGCAAAG
>JAKJEN010000109.1 GCA_022705405.1 Planctomycetota bacterium
ATTGTGCAAAGCTAAAAATATGAGCCTTTCGTTTATTTATTCAAGAACCAATAGATAGTCTTTCATCGCAGTATTTCTCCTTCCTGTTCCATTTGTCTGAAAATTGCCTCTACGGCACGCTTTAATTTGGGGCTATTAGACTTTCGTGCAAACTCTTCGAAAACCGCTCGGTCGAGGCGATCCAGATTTTGCAGCCGTAATTCTCTCAGATACTGCGGGGTTTCAGAGCCCGGCGTCAGATAGATCAGGTCAAGCAGGGCCTTTTCAGGACGGGCGATAAAAGCCCTGCCTTCGGATGATGTTTCCATTTGATTGTACCCCAGAAAGAGGGACGGTTTAAGGTGTCGGAACTCGAATCGTCCAAGCGGAGTTTGGATGATCTGAGGACGTCCGACAGTCGCACTGACAACTGCCGGCACGTATTCCGGAATTAACCCATGCCAAGCCAGGGCTGATTGCAAACTGACATAGGAGGAGCGTCGGAGTGCATTGGCGATGGAAAACGAGTCGATCCTGCATTTTCGATAGGGTTCCGCCAGCACATAGAGGCCCTTGTGAATCCTTATAACCCGACCATCTTTTACCCATCGGGCCAGTTGGAGATTGACTTGCTCCCGCTTTCTGCCTGCCATTAGAAAAGCGGAAGAAAAACACGGCAAATCACTTGCTTTTTCTAATAACTCTTTAAAATTCATTGCATTATTATATCATTAATGATATGTTAATGCAATGAAATCGACAAAATTTTTGTTTTTCTTTACTAAAATATAAAAAGATCTTTTTGATCTTTTTATATTTTTGCCTTCAAAAGCGTCACTTTTTGATGGGCCAGGCGAGTGGGCTGAGGCAGGCGGTATTGGGTGCAGCATTTCAGGGTGATTTTGACCGCATCGTTTAATGTACACAAGTGGCCGGCCGAGACAAATACGGGCTTGACATTGGTGCGTGTGCGAACCACCGCGCCGATGACCTCCGAACGGTCATACAGACGAGTCGTGCTGGCTTTTTTCAAACCGGGTTCTTTATAGGTTCCGATCAGTCGGCTTTTGGCGCAGCCGATCACGGGCTTGTTCAGAAACAAGCCCAAATGGGAGGCAAGCCCCAACCGACGCGGATGCGCCTGGCCCTGTCCGTCCACTAAAAAAACATCGGGACAGGTCTTCAGTTTTCCGGCCGCCTTCAGACAGACCGGCGCTTCGCGAAAAGAGAGCAGACCCGGCACATACGGAAACTCTATCTTGGCCGATGCCTGTACGATCTCTACAACTTCCATCTGAGGAAACGATAAAACCACGATCACCGCACCGATTCGTTTTTTGTCTTTACTGAAGGCGCAATCCAGACCGCCGATCAGTCCAATCGTCTTGTCGATTGGAACCTGCCGCACCCGCCCGGCCAGGCGACCCTGCTGGCGAATCGCTTGTTTTGGCGTCATTTTCCATGAATGTAAGTGTCGTATTTTCATAGAATTAAAATAAACTCGACCCGTTTTGGTCCGACGGCGTATTGTATCTTTGACCGGACGGCGGTACAATAGGTAGTTTGGCTTATTATCGCTATTACAGACAACACCAAGAAGCAATAGAAAGTCTGGTTTTGACTATGAACGGCAATCATAAAATGATCCGCATTACCGGCGCGGCTGAGCATAATCTGAAAAACATCGACGTCCAGATTCCGCGAGACAAACTGGTCGTTGTAACCGGTATCAGCGGGTCGGGCAAAAGTTCGCTGGCCTTTGACACCATTTACGCAGAAGGACAGCGAAAATATGTCGAGTCGCTCAGCGCCTATGCGCGTCAGTTTCTCGAACAGATGCAAAAACCCCAGGTCGAACACATAGAGGGCCTGCCGCCGACAATCGCCATTGAGCAGCGCAGCGCCTCAAGCAACCCGCGCTCCACCGTAGCGACTACTACAGAAATTTACGACTACTGCCGGCTTTTGTTTGCACGGATCGGACAGCCGCACTGCTGGAAATGCGGGCGGGCTATCGCCTCACAGCACGCCACCCAGATTGTCGATTCGATCCTTGAACAGCCGGAAGGCACGCGGGTCCAGATTTGTGCTCCGATCATTCGCGGCCAAAAGGGAGAGCATCGCGAGATCTTCGCCCAGATTCAGCGAGACGGCTTTGTGCGGGTTCGTGTGGATGGAGTCGTCTATGACGTGAAAAATGTCCCCAAACTGGATAAAAATAAAAAACACGATCTATCTGCGGTTGTGGACCGGCTGATTCTCAAGGAGAATATCCGCATCCGGCTGGCCGATTCGATCGAGATGGCTCTGAAAATCGGCGACGGCCTGATAGTGGTTATGATACAGCGTCCGGATGAGAAAAAAGACACCGGCGGCGACGGGCAATGGCGCGATGTGATTTACAGCGAACGGTTCGCCTGTCCGGATCACCCGGAGGCCTCGCTGCCGGAACTGTCGCCGCGGCTGTTCAGTTTCAACAGTCCCTATGGGGCCTGCCCGGATTGCGACGGGCTGGGCACGATTCTTGAATTTGATCCCGACCTGATCGTACCGGACAAAACCGTCTCGCTTGAGAACGGAGCAGTGGAGGCCTGGCGCAAAGGCGGCAAGCGGATGAATATTTACTACAATCGGATGATCAAACGATTTTGCCGCCACTTCGGCATCAGCAAATCCGATCCGTACAAAGATATCCCCGCCGACATTCGAAAGATTCTGATGTACGGAACCCAGCCGGAAGAGGAGGCCCGCGGCATGACCTCTTTTGAAGGGGTGATCCCCAATCTTCAGCGTCGATGGAATAACACCGCCAGCGAGTTTGTCAAATCCCGCCTGCACGGGTATTTGTCCGAATCCCCCTGCAAGACCTGCAAAGGCACCCGCCTGCGCCAGGAAGCGGCGGCGGTGACGATCAACGGCAAAAGCATCAGCGACCTGACCCAACTGAGCATCGAGTCGGCCCTGCAGTACTTTAACAGTTTGACCTTGAATCCCGAACAAACCGTCATCGCCGAGCAGCCGCTGAAAGAAATTCGCTCTCGTCTTCAGTTTATGATGGATGTGGGTCTGGGATACCTGACGCTGGACCGAACCAGCCGCACACTTTCCGGCGGCGAGGCCCAGCGAATTCGGCTGGCCACACAGGTCGGCAGCGGGCTGGTGGGCTGCTGTTATGTGCTGGATGAGCCGACCATTGGTCTGCACCGCAGAGATAACACCCGGCTGCTGGCTATTCTCAAGCGGCTGCGCGATATCGGCAATACCGTGCTGGTGGTCGAGCATGACGATGAGGTCATTCGCGAGGCCGACTATATCATCGATATCGGCCCGGCGGCCGGCCGACACGGAGGCCAGGTAGTGGCCGCCGGCACGCTTGAAGAGATCTGCCGGTGCACAGACTCTCTGACCGGTCAGTATATGTCGGGAAGCAAACGCATCGAACTGCCCGAAACCCGACACAAGGTGCGGATGGCGCATTGCATCGAGGTGCGCGGGGCAGCCGAACACAATCTCAAAGAAATCAACGTCAAATTTCCGCTGGGCATTCTGACCTGCGTGACGGGAGTCTCCGGGTCTGGCAAAAGCACGCTGGTGACTGAAATCCTGCTCAAGGGGCTGAAGCGGCGGCTGTATGGATCCCGCGAGAAACCGGGCAAGCATAAAAATATTCTGGGGCTTTCGGGCATTGATAAGGTCATCGAGATCGATCAGTCGCCTATCGGCCGCACGCCCCGAAGCAATCCGGCAACCTATACGGGCGTTTTCGATCTGATCCGGCAGCTGTTCGCTATGACGCGGGAGGCAAAGATTCGCGGCTATAAGCCCGGCCGGTTCAGTTTTAACGTCAAGGGCGGACGATGCGAATTCTGCCAGGGGCAGGGCACAAGGAAAATCGAAATGCATTTTTTGCCGGATGTGTATGTCACCTGTCAGGAATGCAAAGGCAAGCGGTACAATCCGGAGACCCTTCAGATTACCTACAAGTCAAAAAATATTGCGGATGTGCTGGACATGCGGATCGACGAGGCGCGGCTGTTCTTTGCCAACTTTCCCAAGATTCTGCGTCTGGTCAAAGCTCTCTGCGATGTGGGATTGGGCTATATGACGCTGGGGCAATCCTCGACCACCATGTCAGGCGGCGAGGCCCAGCGGGTCAAACTGGCATCCGAACTGGGTAAGCCGGGCACCGGACATACTTTGTATATCCTCGATGAACCCACTACGGGCCTGCATTTTGCGGATATTCACAATCTGATGAATGTCCTGCGTCGGCTGACAGACCTGGGCAACACAGTCATCGTGATTGAGCATAATCTGGATGTGATCAAAATGGCCGACTATATCATTGATCTGGGACCGGAGGGAGGAGATGGAGGCGGACAGGTCATTGCCGTCGGCACGCCGGAAAAAATCATTAAAAACACCGATTCTTATACCGCACAATATCTGAAAGAAAAACTGGCCGAAGAAGCATCTGTATGAAAAAGCCAAAGAATTATCTTGACATTTTTGGAAGGTTTGTTCTATGATAAAAAATTATAGTTAAATACTTGAAAGTCCACTGGACTTTGGCGTCTCAACCGAAATCGCCAGTTTCAAAACCGCGAGACGTTGCAAAAGCCGGTGCCCCAATCCGGGGCATCGTCAGCAACGTTCGCGGTGGGCTCTGGCGAGCCACGGTTGGGCGTTTCGGCGGTGCTCCTTTTTTACGGGACTGGCTCGTAAAGGAGGTCAAAATAAGTGAAAGATTATTTTGAAAAGGAGAGAACAGATGGAGGCCAAAAAGGCAGATCGGGCAAGAAAAATCGTTGTATGTGCAGGATTTGTCTGTAGTATTCTTTCTCTGGTAGCTGTTTCTGCATGGGGGAATTTTTATGATGAGCAGGGTGTGTTGAGGGAACTGACCCTTGGGGATAAAAACCAGCTGAAAACAGCGCCTTTTTTTTATGCGACTTTAGATGCAGCGGGGTATTCGGACTGGATTTATTACGGTCGCTCTCCAAAGCATGATTACAAATATCATGAACTGCTCAGCGGCGAATGGGGAGCGGCTGTTTATTATGACGGTATCGCAACGAAAAATCAGCAGGCCATGTGGCTGACGCAACAATTCAGTTATCCTGACTGGAAGACTTTCTGTGATTTTCATTTTGGCGGTATCTGTCGGGCCTGGGCGGATCCCAACGAGAACCCAACCCCCCTTTATGACACCGGCAAGTCAGTCATCTATAACGATCGACTGACAGTTACCATTGATTACGAAGTGGTCGACCTGGAATATCGGGATCCCAACATCTACGATCCCAATATCTACCCCACCCGCAGTCCGATCTGCTATCTAGATGCCTTAAGCGGACAGCCGCGATATGTCTATTCGGATCGCTACTGTTTTTTACAGACATTTACCTTCCAAAATACAGATCCTAATCTTTCTCAACTGAGAAACTTTGAGTTCTATATCTTCCATCATTCACACGGGGCCGATGAATACAATGGGTATGTCAACTCCACCTACTGTACGCTGGCCCCCGATGATCCGCTGGAGGACTATGTTCCTTATAAACCAGTCCATTGCACGGGCAATTTCCGGTATGATTTGACTCAATGGAACGGCCCGCGATATGGGACAGCCACACATACCGACTACGTCTGCGTCTCCTCCACAACTGAGCCGGACTGGATTGATAATGACATCTACGAAGGTGGGCATTGGTATGCTTCTCAAAAGGGCTGGCATAAGCCGTCGAGGGGAACCCACATTCATATCGAAGAGCGAAATCTGAATGGCGTCAGCGCTGTCTATGAGAAAGAGGTGGGCGGCGCAATGGGATGGGATTTGGGAACACTGCAGCCGGGTCAGAAAAAAACCATTACTCTGGCTTATATGTTCGGCCCTGAAAAGGAACCAACGGATCTGCTGGAACTGACCAAAACCGTTAAAGACCTCAATACCTGCTACAGTCCCGGAGAACAGCTGACCTTTACTCTCGAATGGGAAAACAAGAGCCCTAATCCAATTGCTGAGGCCGTCCTTGTGGATTATCTGCCGAAAGGACTGATTGCGCCGATTACCTACGGATTTGACCCGAATACCCTGACCATAACTTCTTCTGATCCGAACTATACGGAAGGAAACAATACCTACAAGTGGGAGATAGGGACAATTCCTGCCTATGGTTCCGGCAGTCGGGAACTGACAGTGATGGTAACGGAGGCAGCTGAGCCGGGGATGTTGCTTCGTAACCGCGCTGTTCTTTCTTCAGCCGCCGGAGATGTATCGGCGACGTATGACGTGCCCATCTGCTGCTGGGGCGGGGGGATAATTTACGTTGATCCGACGGCCGCGGGAGGGAATATCGGCACTTCATGGACCGATGCCTATACGGATTTACAACAGGCGCTGGCCCGTGCGGCGGCCGGATGCGGAGCCGAAATTCGGGTGGCTCAGGGAGTCTATGATCCGGGGCGGAAAGCCGAAACGACCTTTGCGATTCCGGATGAAGTATTTGTGTACGGCGGATTTTGCAGAGGCGGCTGCGGCATGAACCAGCGAAATCCTGATCGGTATCCAACCATCTTGACCGGAGCGGCCGAGACGGAACGTAACGGGACGGTTGTGACGATGGGCAACCATACGCGGCTGGATGGATTTAGCATTGAAGGCGCTTCTTTATATGGTATTTATGGTTCCGGTATAGACTTTGTGATAGAAAATTGTCTAATTATGCAAAACATTGAGCATGGTGTTAAAGCCAACAACTCGAATGTTATTCTTAAATGGTGTAAAATAAGAGAGAACGGGAAACATGGTATATCTCATGCTGGAGAAGGCTACACAATAAGTATAAATAATTGTCAAATCATTGAGAATAATTGGCATGGTATAATTAGCGAATATTCAACACCTTTTATAAAAAACTGCATAGTCTCTAATAATGGGTTCTACAATGAAGGTGGTTATCAGGGTATTGCCATTTTACTACCTTTGGAGGCGCCTGTATTATACAATAACACGATCGTATATAATAAATTACAGGGATTGTTAGCGATCAATAACAACCCGAATGATCCCAATTTGCCGGACATCCAGAACTGCATTTTATGGTACAACAATGAGAACGGGAAGCAGACGGCTGGTTTTGACGCCAACACGCTGCCGCAGTACTGCTGCATTTACGACCCCATTACCGATCCGAACGGAATCGATTATACCCTGAAGACAAACGATAACTTCAGCGGCGCTCCCGGTTTTGCCTACAGCGATCCGAATAATCCGCACCTGGCGTATGATTCCCCCTGCAAGGACATGGGCAATCCATCACATACGACAGATCATGTCGGCCTGTACGATATGGACGGAGAGGATCGGATCGTTGGCAATCGCGTGGACATCGGGGCTGATGAGGTCTACGCCTGCCGTGGCTTAGGAAACGAGGATATTTATAACGCTCTGGACTGGAATGCGGACGGGCAGGTGAACTACGCAGAATTTACCGATTTCTCCCGTGCATGGCTCAGTTACGATCCCAATGTATACAGCACGGATCCGAATGTCTGGAACACATGGGTTAAATGGGGAAAGAAATGCGATCTATATGATGATGAAAAGATTGACCTGAGGGATCTGGAGACTTTCATTTCCGATACTCCGTGGCTGTGGCGGGCCTGCTGGAAGCAGTCGCAATTAACCCGATTTGAGACCCTGTACTATTCGCAGACGACGGAAAACCTGTTTTTTGAGAGTTCGGACGTTTCTTTCAGCTCATCTGTTACAGGGAACAAAGACATAAAAATCTCAGAGTTGAACACTATGGAAAAATCCATTGTTCAAATTTTGACGGTTGTGGAACAAAGTATTCAGAAAGACCGTGAACATCCCAATATCGAAGGTTTGGCTGAAATAAGGGCCTTTTTAGAAGATTGTCTTGTGGACATAAGGAGTCGCAAATAGACAAATCCTTGACTTTAACCGGCTTTAAATGTATAATAATAACAATCTTGCAGAAAGGGGAATAACCATGAAAAGGGTACTGATACATTTAATTCTGCTAGGGTTTTGTGCACCATTGTCCTTTGGGGCTTTTGATTACACAATTTCAACCACGTACAGGTATACGACATTAACCTTGAATAGCAACACTCTTTTAGTCACAGGCGCCGGTGCTTATTCAATTGAAGCTTTTGGTTCTAGTTACATAGAAGTTCAAAATACTGCACCCTTACAACAATTTGTTGGAGGCATATATGATCTTACCTTACACGATAACAGCACAATGAATTTCCATGCAGGCGAGATGGGTAATTTCTTGATAAAAGACAATGCTTCAACCGTTTTTCGAGGAGGTCTTATTAATTCCATTGCCAGTTATCAGTATGTGTACTGGCTGAATGGCCAGCCGGTGGATCAGCATATTGAGATGATTGTCAAGAATTACAGTTATAATACGAGTACCAAGAAACTGACCGGTACATGGGCAGACGATACCACCTTCAATATCCAGCTTTACAATCAAACCGGCTATGACACAGTGATCAATAATATCAAGTTTACGGTTATCCCCGAACCGGCAACTTTTACTTTACTATCTTTGGGCGGGTTAGTATTGAGACGGAAAAAATAGTTGCATCTGTGATCCAAACGGCCCGGAGGAGGGAAATTTGGAAAAAGATGATAATCAAAATTTCTCTGTCGATCCGAATTTTGCCGATCCCAATGAATACGAAAGCTGG
>JAKJEN010000010.1 GCA_022705405.1 Planctomycetota bacterium
GCCTCATCCGGCTGGGCCAGCACGCCGATGCCGACAAAACCGCCGATTTCTCCTGTGTGATTTGGATCAAAGACAGGAGCAGCCTGGCCTTTTTGAACAATCAAAGAGTTTTGCAGAGGGGTGACCGCACATCGCCGAGGCAGTTCAATGCCCCAGATGCGCACCGGCCGCACCTTTCCGGGGCCGATCAAAAGCAGGCCCTGATTTTTCAAAACGGCAGTGGCCGACTGCACGGCCCCCGTCTGCTCGAGAGCATCCAACAGAACGGGAAAGTCAGAAATCAGCAGATTGTTCGGCGTTTCGAGTACGATATCGCCCAAGTGCCGCGTTGCGCTGGTTTCAAGAGCTGAAATAAAGCCGGTAAACAAACTGGCTGTAACCAACAGCAGCGCACAACTGAGGGCCACGGCGGCGACGCTCAGCAGCATCATTTTACGCCGACGAAGATAACGGCCGCATAAAAAAAGAGATATGTGCTTCACAGGATATGCTCCCGTCGCACGGCCGGGTTCCTTCAGGAATCCGACTGTGCCTGTTTCGATAAATCATCCGGCCCGGAGGTTGACGAAACGGGCTTGAGCAGCGGAAAGAGAATCACGTCGCGGATGCTTGTCACGCCGGTCAGCAGCATAATCAGCCGATCGATTCCGATACCCAGTCCGCCGGCCGGAGGCATGCCGTATTTGAGGGCTGTAATGAAATCCT
This sequence comes from Planctomycetota bacterium, assembly GCA_022705405.1. GTDB lineage: Bacteria > Planctomycetota > Phycisphaerae > Sedimentisphaerales > Anaerohalosphaeraceae > JAHDQI01. Next base: position 706 of record JAKJEN010000010.1, read on the forward strand.
CATCCATTTTCGCCATGCTGTCTTCGGCTTTTTGACCGCGCAATTGACGGCGGAAATTGGCCTCCTGGATGTCCGGGTCATTCAATTCGGTATAAGCATTGGCCAGTTCCATCGTGCCGACAAACAGTTCAAACCGTTCCGCATAGCGCGGATCGGCTGCGCTTTGGCGAGTCAGGGGGCACAGGGCGGCCGGATAATCCATTACAAAGGTTGGGTTAATCAGATTCATCTCTACCGTAGCTTCAAACACATCGTTTATTACGACCGCATCGTCTATATCCGCCTCGGGGATTGCCAACTGTCTTGCCTTGGCCCGCACTGCCGACAGGTCGTCTATATCACAACCGGCAAATTCCTTCAGCAGATCGGCGTATCTGACCCGTCGCCAGGGACGGCTGTAGTCAATCTGCATCGAACCAAACGGCAGAATGGTTCCCTGGCAGTGCGTCTGTATCAGATGGCAGACCAGCGACTCGGTCAGTTCCATCATATCGTGGTAATCGGCGTAGGCCTGGTAAAGCTCCATCATTGTAAATTCGGGATTGTGCCGAGTACTGAGCCCTTCGTTGCGAAAGTTGCGATTGATCTCAAAGACCTTTTCCATGCCTCCGACCAGCAGCCGCTTTAAGAACAGTTCAGGGGCAATCCGCAAATATAGGTCCATATCAAGGGTGTTGTGATGCGTGATAAACGGCCGGGCAGCCGCGCCGCCGGCGATGGCCTGCATCATCGGGGTTTCCACCTCCACAAAATCGCGATTGCGGAGAAAAGAGCGAATCGAGCTGAGCATAGCGCTGCGAGCCAAAAATCGCTCCATCACCTCCGGATTGGCCCACAGATCCACATACCGCTGACGATATCGCATATCCACATCCGCCAGCCCGTGAAACTTTTCGGGCGGAGGCAGCAGGGCCTTGCTCAGCACCGTCAGTTTTTCCGTCCAGATCGTCAGTTCGCCGGTTTTTGTGCGGCCCATCTGACCTTCAGCCCCGATCAGATCGCCCAGTTCCAGCCGCTTGATCAGATCCCACTGTTTTTCAAGGAGTTTGACGCTCAGGCCCAGCTGGATTGTGCCGCTAAAATCCCGCAGTGTAATAAAAATCAGTTTGCCGATATCCCGCAGCAGGACAATTCGACCGGCGCATCGGGCCTTCTGGCCTTCCTGATTTTCTATGTATCGCGCGCGAACTGAAGAGGCCGATTCAGTCTCTTCATAGCGGCCGCCGTACGGATCGACTCCCAGATCCTGCATTTGACGGCGCTTGTCCCGTCGCTGCTGCTCAAACTTGCTCATGCCCGATTCAGTCAAAGAAAAAGCCCTCCGGTTCAGTAGATTTCATTGGGGTCAATCGGTCTGTGCCAGGTCGCCGGATCCATCGGCTGAATCGCCATCCCTCGCTGAAGCATTTTGGCCTGAATTACGAAGATCGCCGCGCTGAGCTGAGGATCAGACAGCAGGGTATCCTGCAATTCATGCCTGCGTTCCGGATGCGATCCGTTCTGCACCTGCACCAGCACATCGTTATCCCGCTGGATATCCAGCATTCGGCGGAGTTCATGGCTGACCATCTCCACCTCAACATCCGGCGCAATGCCCCAGTCCTTGCGTCCGAGTTTTTCCATCTGGTAACGATTTTTCACCTGCTGATCGCTGGGAAGATGGTAGTAGGCAATCGTATATTTAAGCTGAGAGCCGCCGCCGGTGTAAGGCGTGACCACCTGCACCGAGCCCTTTCCGTAACTGCGAGTGCCCACCAGCAAGGCCCGATTAAATCGCGGATCCTGCAGGGCTCCGGCGACAATTTCCGAGGCGCTGGCGCTGCCGGCGTTAATCAGAATCGCCATCGGATAGTCCGGGTGTGTGCCTTTTTCGTGGGCCATTTCATAGGTGGCAAAACCGTTGCGCGGATTGCTCTTGACGATCACGCCCCTGGAGACAAACAGATCCGCCACCTCCGAGGCGCTGTTGAGATAGCCGCCGCTGTTGTAGCGCAGATCCAGGATCAGGGCCTTCATGCCTTTTTTTTCCAGAGCCGTCAGCACATTGTTCAGATCATTTTGCGACGTTTCCGAAAAGGAGATCAGCCGGACATAGCCGATCTGATTGGCAGGATCGATCCAGTGATCCCACTGGCCTTTGTCGGTCCTGCGCCAGCCGCGAATGGGCTGAACGACGATTCGATCGCGCACAATGGTATAATCCTTCACCTGGCCGGTGGAAGGCCGCCGCACCGTAAGATTTACTTTGGTTCCCTTTTTGCCGGTGATCTTGCTGACGGCGCAGAAAATCGTCATTTTTTTCGTCGGCTCTCCGTTGACGGCTAAGATCTCATCATCGGCATCCAGTCCCGCCCGGTAAGCGGGCGTATCCGGCAGCAGACTGACAATCGTCAGGACGCCTGAGGTATTGGAAATCTCCACCCCGATGCCGCTGAACTGCTGGGTCAGATTTTTCTCGAAATCGCGGACATACCAGGGCCAGACCAGATCTGTAAAAGGATCCAGCGATTGCAGGCAGGCGTCGGTAAACTGCGCGATCATGACTTCTCGAGGCAGTTGAAGGGTTGCCTCATTGAGGGTCAGCGTCTCATCAAAAACCTGAACCAGGTCGGTCACGTCCTTTTTTGCCCGGCGGTCTATTTCCGCTTCCAGTTGCGCTATGCCGTTCTGGAAATTTCCAATCGCTTCGGGCTTTACTTTTACCGTCAGTCCTTCTGCTGAATTTTCCAGCACTCGGCCCAGCAGGCGGCACCGCACAAAGACCTTGGCGATCATCTCCGAATAGTCCGGCGGACGCACGTAATTGCTGTCCAGCAGCTGCAAGGCTCGCAGAAACATCTCCGGCTTAATATCCTCGTAGCGCTGGGCCACGGTATCGTCGCAGGATCCGTCTTTGAGGGCCAGTTCAATGGTGACCATTTCGGTCAGTTGCTCGGCTTTTTCACGCCACTGGGCATTGTCTTCATCCAGATTTGTCAGCCAGTAATAAGCGCGTACGTACGCATCAGTCCACTTGCCTTTTGCTTCGTAGGTCTCTGCGCGTTGAATCGCCGCTTCAATCGCCTGCCGAACAAAGGGATCCTGAAGGATTTTGCCTTTGTCCTCTTCAGGGGCCAAGTCCCGAAGCCGAATCGCCGTGGCCAGGGCCGTATCCAGTTGGTTGGGATCGGAAGGTTTAGCGCCTGCTTCGATCAGAACCTGAGCCGAATCTGATGCATCCAAAAATAAATCTGCCGTATCCCTTCCATCCGAAAGCGATAAATCAGACAGGCGGCTCTGGGCCTTTCTGAGTTTTTCCTCTTGCTTTTTCCGCACCTGAAGCCGAAGTTCCTGCCGACGCTGCTGCATGGCTTGCCATCCATCCAGAATGCCCCGCAGCGATGCTGTTGCTCCGTTTTCTTCCTCTGTCGAAAGAACTTCCTGGGCGGCCGCAAAATTACCTGTGCAGATAAAATCAATGGCCGACAAAATTTTCAGAGAAACCGCAGGCGTTTTGACCGGTTCGGCTTCTGTCTGAGCCGCCGTCGGCCGGCCGGCTGTTTTCGGGATGTCCTCCGGTTCACAACTGGCCGAAACGCACAACAGCAGGCCGCACAGCCATATCGCTGCCCAATATCGGCCTGTCCACTTTTTACTGATCATATCCATCCTGATGATTTTAAGTAAGGAAACCGGCAGGACGGTCATAGGGCCATCCTGCCGATTCCCTATATTTTTATTGGAAAACCCGCAATTACAGACATTCGGCTGCTTTTCCGGCGCATCTGAGCACGGTTAATTTGTGTTTGACCATCGCCTTGATTGCGTCGCGGCCGGGGCCTAAATACTTGCGGGGGTCAAACTCGCCCGGCTTCTCGGCAAAGACCTGGCGGATCTTGGCGGTCAGCGCCATGCGCAGATCTGTATCAATGTTGACCTTGCAGATGGCCATCTTGGACGCTCGCGTGATCGCCTCTTCCGGCACCCCCATGGCGTCCGGCATCTTGCCGCCGTATTTGTTGATCAGATCCTTGAACTCTTTGAGTACGCTGCTGGATCCGTGCATGACCAGCGGAAAGCCGGGCAGACGTTTTTGAATCCCTTCGATTACATCAAAGGCCAATTTGGGTTCGCTTTTGAACTTATAGGCCCCGTGACTTGTGCCGACGGCTACGGCCAGCGAATCGCAGCCGCTTTTTTCCACAAATTCCTCGGCCTGGGCGGGATCGGTCAAATGAGCGGACACATCATCAACGCCGACGACATCCTCTTCGATGCCGCCCAACTGTCCCAGTTCGGCCTCCACCACCACCCCGTGGGCATGGGCGTATTCGACCACGGCGCGAGTCATCTTTATATTTTCCTCAAATGGATGATGCGAGGCGTCGATCATCACAGAGGTAAACCCGTCGTCCACGCACCGCTTGCAGATTTCCACCGTATCTCCGTGATCCAGATGCATACAGATCGGAATATCCGGATTCTCCTCCACGGCCACGTCGATAATCGCCTTCAGATAGCTCATGCTGGCGTATTCCCGCGCGCCTCGGGAGATCTGAAGAATCAGCGGAGCTTTTTCTTCGGCGATGGCCTGGATAATGCCCTGGGTAATTTCCATGTTGTTGACATTGAACGCCCCGATGGCATAGCCGTTTTTGTAAGCCATTTGAAACATCTTTTTTGTGGTCACTAAACCCATACTATAATTCCTTTCCAGAGTTTTTTGATTTTCGGCTTTTTTCTATCTTTCGCAGAGTCTGCGGGTCGGCCGAAGGTTCCCTCTCCGCTTAGTATTCACGAATTGTCTCGGTCATGCCGATATAGCGACGGCCCACCGTCAGTTCCTGGACTCCCTGCGGCCAGACGCTCAGCGAAACGGTCTGGCGAGCCAGCGATTCATCCAGCGAAAAATTAAACCCGTAGAATAATCGATGATAGCGGCGAATAATCGAAAGTTCGCTGCGCACCGCCTGACCGTAATCAAAATTATATTCCTGAGCAAACGTCGCTGTATAGCGAGGGCTCAAGGCGTACGTAATCGCCGCCACAAGGGAATGCGATCCTTCTTCATATACATCTTTCGCGGGGATTTCCACAATTACCGGGCGCAGGTATCGGCTGCCGATATAATAACTCAGATCCGGATAAACATAGCGGCTGATTCCCACATCCAGCTGCTGGAGATTTCCGCTGTGCAGATCATAATTCAGATCGCCCAGAACCGCCAGAGTGTCGCTGACCTTCCATTCAACATCCGAGTTGATGGAGTCGCGAACCAGACCCCAGAAAGAATTGCCTCGGCGGGCCCGCAGCGGAATGGCCGAATCGTTGAACAAAAAAGACGCCGGGCCGTATCGGCCGGCCGAATCGATAGAAGCGTCCGCAGGATCCTTTATCCAGGTTGCGTCCAGATCCCAGCGAAGCCAATCCACCGAACGCTTGCGACCCTCGGGGCCTCGATGGGTCTGCCATCGCTGCGAAAGACCGATATTGTACATATCCCGCATCCCGACAGTCTGGCTGTTGTCTTCATAAAAAACCGCTTCAAAATGCGGAGTGATCAGGTGGCGGATGCCGTCCAAATCCCAAAGACGGCTGCTGAAGGAAGAATTCTGCTTCCAGAACATTGTGGATGTGCGCAGTCCGTATTCGCCGAGGTAAAGCTGATCTTCGGGCCTCACAGGCGTGCCGTTTAAGGCCGTGTTGAATTCATCGTGATCTTCAAACGCAAAAGTGGCCGCCGCAAAGGGAACCACTTTTAAGGACTTCCAGGGCAGCGGCAGATCCACCTCGTTTCGGGTAAAGGCCATCGTATAAAAATCTTCCGATGTGACAGGCGTCAGGTTGTCCTCGTCGAAACGATTGCGCAAGCGGCCTGCCTGCGTATCGCTGTAAAACGTAAAGCGGTTATCCCAAAACGAGGCCCCCTTCAGGTGAAACTCCGCCGTCGGCAATTCATTGATGCTGTCCTCAAAATCATTGATGCGCACCTTGCCGAGGATTGAAAAGGCCCAGTTATCCTTGACTCTCTTCAACTGCACCATTGTTTCTCTGGCTTTGTCGTTGTAGTACTCGTCGCGATACATCCATTCCTGAAAATATCGATCCGACAGATACCCGATTTCAAAGATCATCTGCCAGTCGTCCGGCAGGAACATTCGATGCCGCCAGCTGAAGCGGCCGCGAATATCTTTTTCCGGATCCAGATTTCTGCGATCCGTCCCTTTGCGTCCCAGATCATCGTTGCCTCTGTAGCTCATCACATAAGCCAGCAAAGAGCCGAAGGAATCCGGTCGGCCGTACTCGGCTTCAAGGCCCGCCCCGACTCCCCGATCGCTGTAATAGTCCATCAGCAGTTCGGCGTCCATTCCCTTCGGGTCGGCCAGGCCCATCAAGCGAGCCATGTTCCATCGGGTCTGCACCGTCGTGCCGAGTTCGTTGTCATGGCCGATCCGCAGCCGATTGAGCGGAAAATCCGGCCGGGTGAAATTGGTCTGCACCTTTGGCCAGCGCCACAGCGTATGTTTGCCGTACTGGAAGGAAACATCTTCAAACGTGCCTGTTGTTTGTCCTTCCGCCGATGCGGGGCCTTGTCCTGCTATCTGCCGCTGGCGGTCTTCAATCTGCCGAGAAGTCAGCAGGACCATCCGAGCGGCCTGTACAGAAATCTGCGGCAGATAAAATTCGCTGTCCGTCAGCCGCACATTTTGTCCGTCAAACAGCGTGTCGCTGATCCGCCGCAGCGTCTCGGCCTGAATATAAACCGGCAGCGAACGGTCGGGGCTGTAGGTTCGCATCTGTGCGTTGACGATCAGCGCCTGATGGCGAAGAAAATCATAATAGATCTGGTCTGCGCGGATGGTAATCGGTCCTTCGGTCATTACGATATTGCCGGCCAGATAGACCGCCTCAATCTTACCGGAGGCAATTTCATTTCCGGCGGCATCCTGCGGGTTGTCTGTAAACTGCCGTCCGGAATAGTACACCACGGCGCTGTCGGCCAGAAACTCCAGCAGCGATTCTTCGGCTCGCTTCTGCCACAGATAAAAGCGTCCGGAGATGGTCGCCGCCTCGCGTCCGTCCGGAAGGGTTCGCTTCTCTACTTCCGGGGCCGGCTCCCAGATCGCGTTGATATGAATCGGATAATCATAGACCGGTTGGGAAGGAGTCGGCGCTTCGGCGGCGGCAGCCGGCGTTCCAGACAGCGTTTGCCCCGTTCCTTTTTCGGCGGCCAGCGCCCTGGGAGAAAGAAACCGTTTTTCCATCGCCGGCACATAAGAGGCCGGATCTATCGATGGGCCCAGGTGCATCTGGCCGAATGCCGCCAGGGCCTGGGGGTAGGGCGATTGATTGATAAAAGAATCCATCGGCACGCGCCGCTGGGTGTCGGCTGTTGCAAAGACCTGGCCGCTTACAAGAAACCGGACCGCCATAGAATCGGCGTTTTCCACCATGCCTTTATTAAAGACTGTTGTGCGGGATTTGGCTCCCTGGCTCAAAGAGACTTGACCCTCCAGATACAGCAGGGCCTCATAAAATCTTCCCTCCATCCCGATACTCTCCTGGCCGCGCGGAGACAGAAGGATTACCGCCCGATCAGAAGAAATCTGATGATCTCCGATAGATGCCGTTGCGCCCTGTTCGAGGATCATCCGAGTCTGGCCGTCAGCAGGCAGACTGTCGGGGATGATCATCACAGGGGCAGCCAGGTGCAGATCCTGGCCGGCCGGGAACGGACCGCTGAACTCCGCCCCCTGTAGTACGCCCGCGACCGCCAGACACCCAATCGCCCACACGATCCGTCGATACTGCATCGTTTGAGTCCCTCAGGAATTAAACTGATTTTCAATACTTTTTCAGCGCAGAATTACGAATTACAAGATGTGGAGATTATATCGGCATTGCCGGCTGATTCCAGATAAAAAAGCGAATAATCATACTAATAATCACCTTGAAGGCTCTTTGGGAGGCCCAACTGGGGTCAAAGCTGCTGATGCTTGATGACGGCCCGATAGATGCCGTTTAGCCGCTGGGGCTTTACAAAATGAGGGGGGTATTTTTCATTACGAGGCTGAAGGCGAATTCGGCCGTCTTCATCAAAAAAAACCCGTTTGAAGGTGGTTTCATGGGGGGATTCAAAGCGTACAAAACAGTCGTCTCCGCTTTGGACATCCACAGCCGGCGAGAAAACCACGATATTCCCTTCGCTGTATTCGGGCTCCATGGAGTCGCCTACCACCCGCACCGCAAAGGCGTTAGGATCGTGCAGATCAGGGGCCAAAAGGTAATCATCGGCAATGCCAACCGGATAACCGAGGTCGTCAAAGTCAGCCGGATAGCCGGCCGACACTTTGTTGATAATCGGTATCCAGTTTCCCGCCGGTTGTCGAATTCCACGGGGTTGTTCTGTGGGTATTTCCTGTTCGCAAACGATCTTGCTGACTTGCGAAACGTCAATCCGATGCTCGATGATATTTCGAATCAAATCTCTATACTTTCGGTTTTCGGCGTCAATCGCCGCAATATCGCGTCGGATATCAGCTGGAATCCGTTCTTTGTGGGCGATGTACAGTAATTCGTCCTTCTCGAATTTGAGAATTCGCTCGAGTTTTTTGAGCAGTGTATCGGAAGGCGGATTGTTGACTTTGCCGGTCTCTATGGTTGACAAATAGGGCTTGGAAAAACCCGTCTTATTAGCCACCTGATCGAGTGTCAGATTCAGCTTTTCGCGTCTTTCCCGTAAGATTTGACCCAAGGACATAACCGACAGTTTATCTTTTTTTTTTACAAACACAACTGAATTTTTGATAAATAGTTAACAAATCAGAAAATTATAAAGATCGCTAAACGTAAAAAAACACCATTCTTTGATATTGGATAAAAAATCGCTTCTTTTGCATTATCGGACCTTTTATTAGAAAAAAATTATTCTATTTTTTGCCAATTTTTGGCAAATAAATGATGGGATGATTTTTGACTATTTTTCAGGGATCGACTTTGCATAAAACGAATCTTTATCGGTCCTTCTCTTTTACGGCTTCTTTAAGGGAGTTTGTACCGATCTTTTTCTTTTCGTTGTAAATTCTTGCGCCAAAGACCCCGAAATAGAGACAGGTTGTAATGTCATGACTACCCATTTTAAGAAACAAGACAGGAAACTATAGTATGCGTTTTTTTAATATAAACCTGCTGCCGAGGCGAGTTTCTGCAAAAGTACTGTCTATTATCTTTCTTGCGGTACTAACTGTCTGCTCCTTGATCATATACAAAACCCACAAATCCAATCTGGATTATTTAAACTATCTGACAGTTCGACAAGCTCAATCTTCCTCAGGCGGAACCTCTTCTCTGCTGAAAGAATTTGATAAAGAAATCCACTCCAATCTACTTCTCCAGTCTTTTCTTTTTTTGCTGGTTTTGGTGGCCCTGATTATCTGTTTTCTATTTCTGGCCCTGTATCAGATCATTAATCGCCGTCTTTATTCCCTTTCTCAGCACTTTTGCAATGCGGCAAAGCCGGACGGGCAAATCGTTCTGGAACCAGTGTCCGCAGAAGGCAGCGATGAATTGGCATCGCTGGCAAAGAGCTTCAATCAACTGATCGATAAACTGCGGCCGACTTATAAAACTCTCAAAGAAGAAATTCAACAGCAAGCCCGATCTATAGAAGATCTGAAGGCGCAGCGTCTGCGGGAAATCAACCTGCGGCGCAAAGCGGAGCAGGATCTTCTGTTGCGGCAATTTATTATTGACCATGCCGGCGAGGCCTTTTTCCTGACAGGGCACAAAGGCAGAATTCTGGAAGTCAATGAACTGGCTTGTAAATCCCTTGGGTATTCACGCCAGGAACTGCTCACAATGTTCGTCAGCGATATCGATCCTCACATCACACCTGAGACCTGGTCCAAACACTGGAAAACTCTACAGCAAAAAAATCACGTGCTGATTGAGACCGAACATCGACGCAAAGACGGGACTGTGTTTCCGATAGAAGTTTCTCTGACCCATTTCGAATTCAATGGTCACGAATATCACTGTGCTTTTGTTCGCGATCTAACCAAACAAAAAAAACAGGAACAGGAAAATCTTCAAGAGACTCACATTATTCAGGTCCAGCAGCAGGCGCTGCTGCGGATATCCACCCTTCCGGCCCAGATCAACGGAGACCTGGAAACCGTTGCTTTGCATTTGACGGAAACAGCCGCCCGCCTGCTGCAGGTTCGCCGATGCAGCATCTGGCTGCTTCAGGACAACGACACTCAACTGCGTTGCGTGGATATCTATGATGCCCAGACGCGTCAGCATTCCAGCAACTTTCTCCTGAAAACAGAAAATTATCCGGACTACATAAAAGCCCTGCAGTCCGGCCGCGTCATTGACGCTTCGGATGCCTGGAGAGATCCGCGAGCCCGCGAACTGCATGATTCCTATCTCCGGCCGCAGGGAATTCTCTCTATGCTGGATGCCACGATCCGCTTTTCAGGAAAAGTCATCGGGGTGTTAAGCTGTGAAACCGTAGAGACCAAGCGAATCTGGACCGATCTGGAGATCCGATTTGCCGGCGAACTGGCCGATCAGGTATCCCTGACCCTGCTGAATCGCTCTTATCGGCAGTCGGAACGGCAGGCCCGCCAGATTGCTCGCTCGGCAGTGAACGCCAACCAAGCCAAGAGCAATTTTCTGGCCAGTATGAGTCATGAAATCCGAACCCCGATGAACGCGATCCTTGGTTTTGTGGATATTCTGGCTCAGGAGCCGTTAACGGAAGAACAACACAGCTATCTGAAGGTCATTCAAAACAGCGCCACAAACCTGCTGACCCTGCTCAATGACATCCTGGACTTTTCTAAAATTGAAGCGGGCAAAATAAAGGTAGAATTCGCGGACTGCCATCTGCCCAGTCTGCTGGAAGATCTGGACTCTATGATGCGGCCAATGGCCTCCCGTAAAAACCTTGCGTTTGAGGTACTGCAGTGCCGCGAACTGCCCGAACATATCCTAACCGACTCGGTTCGCCTTCGCCAGTGCCTGACCAACTTGCTGAGCAACGCCATCAAGTTCACCGAAAAGGGGCATGTCTATTTGAATGTTTCCTGTCTGGAGAAAGACAAAACGCCCTGGATACAGTTTGCGATAGAAGATACAGGCATTGGAATCGCCTCCGATCAGCAATCGGCAATCTTTGAGTCGTACTGCCAGGCCGACAATCGCAGTATTCAGGAGAGCAGAGGGGTTGGATTGGGGCTGGCTATCACAAAAAATCTGACTTCTCTGCTCGGCGGCCAACTGAGTTTGACCAGCATGCCCGGAAACGGGTCTGTCTTTACTCTGCTGCTGCCTATTCAACCCGCTTCAAGCGGTCAGCAGAAACTATGGAATAAATACGATGCGGCCTGTATGACTCAGCAGACCGAGACGTCGGCTGAAACGCGTCTGTGCGGCCACGTTCTGGTGGTCGAAGACAATCCGTCCAACCAGATTCTGATTTCCATGCTGCTCAAAAAAATTGGGCTGGAGGTAACATTGGCCAATGACGGCGCAGAAGGCGTAGAAGAAGCCCATCGACAAAAATATGACCTCATTTTGATGGACATGCAGATGCCCCGAATGAACGGATACCAGGCCGCTGAGAAACTTCGGGCGGAAGGATTTTCAACTCCGATTATCGCCGTCACCGCCAATGCCATGAAGGGCGACGAAGAAAAATGTCTTCAGGCCGGATGCGACGGATATCTATCCAAGCCGGTCGATCGAAAAAAGCTTTATAAGATCCTGCGCCGCTACCTGAGTGTTGTCGAGAAAGCAAAGACGCTGCCTTTGGCCAAGGCCGCTGCGGCCCAACCCACCGCAGACAGCATACAGACACAGGAATAATTGAAAAAGAAAAGGCAGATGATGACCGATAACCAATCGATAATCAATTCGGACTCTCGATTTCGGCTTCTCTGGTCGCAGCCGGCTATTCTCCTGATCGGATTGAGCGGGCTGGTTCTGTCGATTCTGCTGTTTCATTATGTGATATCCGTCGTCGAACGTATTACCCTGCGCGAATTTATGCAAACCTCAACTGGCGAGGCGGCCAATCTTAAAGAACATCTGGACCTGACGATTCTGAATCTCAATTCCGTCAGACGGTTTTTTGAATATTCAGAAGAAGTGACGCCGGAAGAGTTTCAGGGCTTTGTCCGCCCGATCCTGGATTATTCTCCTATTCTTGTTTCTCTTCGCTGGGCGTCTCGTGTCCCCGCCGGCCAGTGGGCGATGTGGCAGAAGGAAGGACGCATGCAGGCCGTTGCCGAGCATGGGAATACTCCGCTGCCGGAAGCGCTGTATCCTATTCAGTACCTGGAACCCCTGGTCGGCAACGGAGATCAAATCGGCCTGCCGCTGGGAGCTGAATCTCCTTATCGTCAGGCATTTGAAAAAAGTTTCCAGACCAACCTTCCGGTCCTGCTTTATCCCCGCAAAGATCGGGAAAACTCGGCTCCCTTTACGATTGAAATCTGTCTGCCTGTTTATAAGAGCAATCCTCGCGCTGCTGTAAAGCCCCGATGTCCCGATTGCCTCAATGGCTTTCTGATTGGCGCGCTTCAACTGGATCCTTTTCTTCATTCACTTCAAAGCAAATCAATTGACTCCTTTTTTTGCTCAATCGAGGACTGTCAATCCCCTGACCAGTCGTTCTGGATTTACAATCAAAAACGAATATCCCTGCCCGACCGCTGGACAAATCTGTTCCAGCCCAAACATCACAATATCTGCTACAGCGATACCGTTGCTTTCGCCGACCGGACCTGGCGCATCCATTATCAGCCGCGAGCTAATTATAATCCCGGCTATCCGGTTCAGATGCCCTGGATTATCCTGGCGATTGGTCTGCTGCTCAGTTCCTTCCTGATGCTTTATCTGTGGGATCTGCACAATCGCAATATCCGAACCGAACAACTGGTGCGTCGGCGAACCGAAGAACTTCGGGAACAAAAACAAAAAGCCGACAAAATGGCGGAAAAAGCGGATCGTGCCAATCAGGCCAAGAGCATCTTTCTGGCGAATATGAGCCATGAGATCCGAACTCCTATGAACGCTATTCTCGGCTTCGCCGAACTGCTCTGCGACAGCCCGGTCAATTCTTCCCAAAAGAATTTTCTCCATTTGATCCTGGACAGCGGAAAAACGCTGCTGACTCTTATCAATGACATTCTGGACTTTTCCAAGATCGAGGCGGGCAAACTGACCGTAGAAAATATTTCCTGCTCGCTGCCGGATGTGCTGGCCAGCGTCAAATCTCTTTTACAGCCGGCGGCGGAAAAGAAAAATCTCGACTTCAAAATCTGCACGAAGGGCCGTCTGCCTGTGGAAATCCTGTCCGATCCCGTTCGCCTGCGGCAGTGTTTGATCAATCTGATCGGCAATGCGATAAAGTTCACCCATTCCGGCCATGTGCATCTGAATGTGTCGATGGATCCGGCCTGTTCTGAGCCCATGATCCAATTTGATGTAGAGGACACCGGCATCGGAATTTCCGCCGAGCGCCAGCAGGAAATATTTGAGCCCTTTACTCAATCCGACACCAGCACGACAAGACACTATGGGGGGACAGGTCTGGGGCTGACCATTACACGGCGGCTGGCCGAACTGATGAGAGGCAGTTTGTCCGTACAAAGCCAAGTCGGCCGGGGATCGGTGTTTACTTTCCGGATTCCAGCCGGAGTGGACCTAAACCACCTGACTGAAAAGCCGATGTTTACACACGCGCTGTTTTCCGAGAGTCGGAATCAGCTTCCTCCAACCGCGGAAGAATGCCGTTTCTGGGGTCGCTTATTAGTCGCAGAAGACGCTCTGGCCAGTCAGATTCTGATCCGCAAACTTCTTGAAAAATACGGCCTTGAAGTCACCGTGGTTTCCGATGGCAAACAGGCGGTTGAAGAGGCGATCTCCGGCGCCTATGACCTGATCTTTATGGATATGCACATGCCGGAACTCAATGGCTATGACGCCACTGGGCTTTTACGAGATCAGGGCTGCATGACGCCGATTATCGCCCTGACCGCCAGCGCTATGAAAGGCGATGAGGACAAATGTGTAAAGGCCGGCTGTGACGGCTACATGTCCAAGCCCATTGACAGGCGGGAACTTTTCAATGTCCTTCAGCGCTATCTGCTGGCCGATCCGGGCTTCAAAAAACCCTACCAAAAAACCAGGGAATCTTCAGAGTCAAATTCAGAAAGCGATTAAAAAAATATGTTTTTTTCTTCCCTGTTGATACAATATATCAAGCGGAAAAAATGATACAAATAACCGACAAACCCGCTTGTGAACCGGCTCCGACAAAGCCGCAGGCGACGAAAACCTGTCCGTTTTGCGCCGAAACCATTCTTTTTCAGGCCGTCAAATGCCGGTACTGCGGCGAATTTCTCGATCAGCCAAGGCGGACGCCGAAAAGCCGATGGATCTTTTCTACCTCTGCTGTGGTACTGGGTCTGCTGACGCTGGGCCCACTGGCGCTTCCCCTGGTTTGGTTTAACCCCCGCTGGTCTCTGATCGTCAAGGGAATCATCACAGTTGTTGTCGTCGTCGCCACAGTTCTGATGTGCTGGGCTACAACAGCCATGTATAACAATCTCATCCGACAGATCAACAGTCTCGGACTGTAACCCTCTGCGGCTGCGGACAAAAAAAAGGGAAATTGCAGGCGGTTTTATGCCCTCGATTTCCCATGGGATTCTGCGGCCGGTCTTTTTCAATGGAACCGGCCGGTTTCTATCGTCCGCTTAGTCCTTATTGTCCTGTGTAAACTTGATGTCTCCAGGCATCAGGGCGCCGTCCAAGCCGCCGCGGCGCTGCGGGGGTTCGGACTTGGATTCTTCCTCTGTCGGAACGCTTGGGTCCATAATCTCTTCCTCGCCTGCCAATGCCGCCTGATCTTCGGCAGCCCAGCGGACCCGACGAAGTGAAAGCCCGATCTTTCGCGCATCGGTATCCACCCGGAGAATCTTTACTTCCAGCGTGTCGCCGATTTTGACAATCTCCTGCGGCGAATCAATCTTTTTATCCGACAACTCAGAGATATGCAGCAGACCCTCCAGATCCGGCTCCAGTTCCACAAACACGCCGAAATTGGTCAGCTTGGTCACTACGCCGCGGACAATCTGGCCTGGAATATACTTTTCCGGAATCGCACGTGCCCACGGATCTTCCGTCATCTGCTTGAGGCCCAGAGAAATACGATGCTTTTCTTCATCCACTTCCAGCACGACACACTTGACCTCATGGCCTTTCTGAATGCACTCGCCGGGGTGGTTGAACTTTTTGGTCCAGCTCAGATCTGAAATGTGAATCAGTCCATCGATGCCCGGTTCGATCTCCACAAAAGCCCCGTAGTTTGTTAAGCTGGTGATCCGAGCTGTGACAATCGTTCCCGCCGGGTACTTCTGGCCTGCTACAGACCAGGGGTTGGTTTCCAATTGCTTCAGACCCAGAGAAATTTCCTGTTTTTCTTTGTTGACATCCAAAACCGCCACTTCCACTTCCTGCCCGATCTGCAAGACATCGGCCGGATGGGCGATCCGCTTGATCCAGCTCATCTCGCTGATGTGGATCAGCCCTTCGACGCCTTCTTCCAGCCGCACAAATGCGCCGTAGTTCATAATGTTGACCACGGATCCCTTCACGCGGCTGCCGACCGGATAACGCTGGATGACGGTTTCCCACGGGCTGGCTGTTTTCTGCTTGAGGCCCAGTGAGATCTTTTCCGTTTCCTTGTCTACGCCGATGACCATGCACTCGATTTCCTGATCCATCTGGACCATCTCGGACGGGTGTGAAATCCGGCCCCAGTTCATGTCGGAAATGTGCAGCAGGCCGTCCAGACCGCCCAGATCGATAAATACGCCGAAATCGGCAATATTCTTGACCACGCCCTTGCGGAGTTGGCCTTCCTTGATTTCCGCCAGCAGCCGCTCTTTGTTGGCCTGTCGATTTTCTTCGATGATCTTGCGGCGAGAGACCACGATGTTGTGGTTGTCCGTATCAATCTTGAGAATTTTGCATTCAATTTCTTCTCCGATAAACCGGCTGATATCTCCCGGTTTGCGGATGTCCACCTGCGAGGCCGGCAGGAACACCGGCACCCCGATATCCACCAACAGACCGCCTTTGATTCGGCGGCTGACAATTCCCTTAACCACATCGCCTTCGGCATGATGGGTAATGACGTGTTCCCAGCCGCGGATCCGATCGGCCTTGCGTTTGGACAGCAGGATTGAACCTTCTGCGTCCACCTCCTCCAGCAGCACCTCCAGTTCCTTGCCCGGCTGGATTTCCTCGGGTTGATCAAATTCCGAGGCGTCTACAATGCCCTCGCTCTTTAGGCCCAGTTCCACGATCACATCGTTGCCCAACTGGGTCACAATACGGCCCTTGACAATTGTGCCGGGGACCAGGGCCTCGATATTCTTCTCCAGCACTTCGCTGAGCATCTTATCATGCTCGTTGGTAAAAAGTTCGCTGACTTGTTTGTCTACTTCCTCGGCCGTCAGACCGAGCTTGCTGATAATGTTTCTGTCTACCATAATAAACGCATCTCCTGTGGAGTCTGTTAGTCGGCTCCGACGGCGCCCCACATATACGCCGACGCGCCCTGCTGGTTAAAAACACAAATATCCACCCCTCGGCCTACGCAGCCGACGGTTTTTCGCTCACGTATCGAAATCGGACATCCTTGCTGAAAGCCCGCTCAGGGCTGCGGGGTATAATTCTGCAGATGCCTGACAAAGTCCTCTATAACCCAGTCCGGCGTGGACGCCCCGGCCGTCACGCCGGCGGTCGTTTTGCCGGAAAGTACCCTTTTATCAAGTTCTTCCCAGTTTTGCAAATGAAACGTTTGAGGATTATGTTTTTTGCACAATTCTTCCAGTTTTTTTGTATTGGCGCTGTGAAGACCGCCCAGCACAAACATCACATCCACCTGACGGCATAACTTGACGGCCGCCTCCTGGCGGGCCATTGTTTCTCGACACAAAGTATTTATAATTCGTACTTCAGAAAACCCCTTTTTTAAGATCGCAGAGACCGTTTCCGCAAAATAATCCGGGCTTTGAGTCGTCTGGCAAATAATCCCTAACTTCTCATTAGATCGAAGGTTATCTAAATCTTCCGGGCCTGCAACAACGCGCACATCCGGGGCTGAACCAACAACAGCCATTACTTCAGGATGATTTTTATCTCCTACTATAATTGCCCTGTATCCTTCTTCGTTGAGTTTGCGGGCAATCTGCTGGACCCGCTTAACCAGCACGCAGGTGGCGTCTACAATTTTTAGACTTTTTCGTCTTATTTCATCCAGTTCTTTTGAAGTTGCTCCATGAGAGCGGATCAAAACAGTCCCGGAATGGATCTGTTCAATCGATTTGATTGTCTTCAAACCGGATTCAGACAGTCGACAAACAACATCTTCGTTATGAATAATCGGCCCAAGGCAATATACCTCCTTTTCCTGAGCCAATGTTTTTTCGGCCAACTTGATGGCGTTTCGAACGCCGGGACAAAAACCGCATTTCTCCGCAACCAAAACCTTCATTATTGTTTCCCTTACCCGTCTGTCGGAACAGGCGTAGAATAATCCATCGGTTTTTTACCGATTTTTTGTCTTAGTTCCCCCTGCATTTGCCGCAAGATTTTTGTCAATTCTGCGGCGAATGCCTCGTCGCCAACCTGCCTGACATGCTCGGCGGCGATGGGCTTGCCATACATTACAGTGACCTTGCCCAGAGGTTTGGGCAGTTTTTTGGTCCGCGGCCAGCATTCAAAGGCCCCATCGATTACCGCCGGCACAATCGGCACATCGGCCCGCCGGCTGATCAGTCCAAATCCCGGTTTGATCTCCGCGATCCGTCCGTCAAAGGTGCGGCTGCCCTCCGGATACAGACACACCGCCCGACCCTGTTTGAGTACCCCGATGACCGTTTTGATCGCTCCGATATCCGCCTGGCCCTGGCGAATCGGTATCGCATACAGCGACCGGATCAGCCAGCCGAAAAAGCCGCGATATAAACTGTCTCTGGCCACAAAAGAAAACGGCCGCGAAACCCAGGACTGGCTGAACATCGGATCCAGGAAACTCTGATGATTGCACAGGATCAGTACAGGTCCGTCCTTAGGGACGTTTTCTTTGCCGTATGTGCGAAGCCGATATAAAATCGTCACCAGCCCGACCATAATAAATTCCGCAAACCTTCGCCACAGGCGGCGGAGCCGGCTGTCTTTCAGATCAATTTCCGCCATGCTTTTCTCCATGGATGATTTGCAGCATCTTTTCCACAACCTGCTGTGCTGAAATTGAGGTTGAGTCAATATGAATCGCATCAGCGGCGGCGGCCAGCGGCCCTACCTGCCGATGTCTATCCGAATTGTCCCGGCTGAGGATCTGCGATTCAAGCTCCTTTTGCGTTATCTGGCGGCCGGCAGCGGCCAGATCCTTCTGTCGGCGCCGGGCACGTTCGGCAACATCGGCCTCCAGAAAAAATTTCCACTGCGCCTGCGGAAATACCACTGTGCCCTGATCGCGTCCTTCGGCGACGACTTTGGGAAATCTTGCTGCAAAATCCCGCTGCATCTGCACCAGACGCTCCCGAAGCAGCGGCTGACCGGCTACATGCCGTACTTTCTCGGTCACTTCCGGATCCCGAATCCGATCGGTAAAATCCCTTCCATCCACCAGCGCCCTCAGAAGCGGGCCTTTATGTTCAAAATGAAACTCGGTTGTCTCCATCACCTCCTGCAGAGATTGGGCATCGTCCAGGTCAGCCCCTCGCTCCATGGCCGCGGCCGTGACTGCGCGGTACATCGCTCCGGTATCCAAAAATACAGCGCCCAACCGGGCCGCAAGCATCTGCGCGACGGTGCTTTTGCCCGATCCTGCCGGTCCGTCGATGGTAATGACCCATGATTTCTGCATAGAATCTCTGTATTTAAAAACAGGAACTTTTACAGTGGGAAATATACCAACCAGAAGAACCGGGGTAAAGAAGGTTCTTGACAGGCGAAAAGACGGCGGACCCGTTTTGCGGATCCCCTTCCGGGCAGATTTTAACTTACCGCAGTTTGGGCTGCTGCTTCATCGGACGAGTAAATTTATAGGTGTCTTTATAACTGGTAAAATCCACGTGCCCGTCCAGAAAAATCGTGTTGGCCAGCCCACTATTTCGTTTTTCCAATGTAGTCCTGTGAAAGCTGGCAAAGCAATCCAGAAATCGGAGCACATCCGGATCCGGAATAATCGTATAAGTCCAGGCGTTGGCGCTGTTCGGGTGCACCGGCGCTCCGCACAGGGCATTGTCATTAAATACCGCGTCATACCGGACTTTTTGGTTATGTTCAAACACATACCAGCAGTTCTCTTCCGAAAAGAAAAAGACGGTTGTGGGAGAGCGTACATCGGAGACTTTGACCACCAGCCGGTGGTTGTCGGATGATTGACTCGGCTCAAAACCGCCAAGAAAGGCATTCATGCTGTAGCCGAACTGCGGTTCCATCGGAATCGTTGCGCAGACGCTGGGTTGACTGGAATGTTCTGTGCCATAACTTTTTGCAAACCGTTCAAAGGTTGGGCAGACATGAATCCTGCTCCAGGTTCCAAAATAGGGATAGATCTTACCCGCCAGATCCGCACGTCGATCGGGATTGCGCAAGGCATCGTGCCACTGGCAGGCGCGGGGATGGCCCGATTCCTCCACCGACTTATAAATCGAACCCCAGGCATTGGGAAAGGTATCGTTGTTTTCGCTTAAGTACATCCGGCCGACGACTCCGTACTGCTTGAGATTATTTTTGCAGAAAACCTCCCATACCAGCGACTTGGCCTTACTGAGAGCGGGGATGAGGATCGCCAGCAGCAGACCGATAATGGCAATCACTACGAGTAATTCGATCAGCGTGAAACCATGTTTTCGTTTCATTTTAAATGCCCCTTATTTGGGTCCGCCTTTGTCTGTTTGCAGATCTTCTTTTTTGTTAAGATTGCACTATCCTTCAGCAATAGCCGATCTTTGATGGGATTGGCGTTTTTTTTAAAAATGCTGAATTTTCAAATATAATTCACAAGAAATCGGTTTCTAACTCAATATTCAGATTTTATCCAAATCGTATTTTTCTGTCAAGTCCATTTCTTTATAAACAAAAAATTTAAGAAAAAGATAGAATCTGAAAATATGTTAAGCATTATTAACAATAAGTTCATATTTGTTTAATATATTGTCTTGATTGAATCTTTTCGTCAGATTAATCCGGCATAAATCCGCGAATCATCCTGACCAGATTTGATAAGAAAGTGGCTCTTGGTCCAGCAAACTATTTGGTTTTTCTGAACAGACAGTACTATGAAATATACGATTAGAATCCCAGCAACTGCAGTTGTCTGAACAAAACGTGGAACAGTTTTGAAACTCTTGCATTAGGATTTGCGATCCGTCAAAAAATATCCCAAAATGGCTTTGATCCGCCGCGGCTTCCTTAGAAAATCTTGCCAAATTCTTGACCAAAGAATTCTGCGACGGTACACTGACTTTCTGAAAATACAATGATACAGCAGAAAGGATGATTGTATGAAAAAGATGCTATGGGTACTATGGATCGGGGCAGCATGCAGTATTTTCGGCGGATGCCGATCTCCACAAAAGGCCCTCTGCGGCAAGGTTGTGCTGGGCTCTCACGCGGCGGTCACTCCGGTCTCTCGCGACGCCGATTGGTGGATGCCGAGGCACCTGAGCGTGCTCGATCAAGTCAAACAGGAAAACCCCGAAGTGATCTTCATCGGCGATTCCATTACTCACGGCTGGGAAAACAAAGGAAAAGAAATCTGGCAGCAATTTTATGCGAAGTACAACGCCATCAATATGGGTTTTAGCGGAGACCGGACGGAACATGTCCTTTGGCGATTGGAAAACGGCCAAGTCGACGGCATCTCTCCTAAAGCGGCCGTGCTGATGATCGGCACCAACAACACTGCCCGATACACCCCTGAGCAGATTGCAGACGGAATTCGCGCCATTGTCTGCACCCTTCGATCCAAATTGCCGCAGACCAAAGTGTTAATTCTGGCGATCTTCCCGCGCGGCTCCAATGACCAGCGAAAAGACAAGACACAGGATGCAGCGTATAATCCCTTGTGGGCGAAAAATGACACAGTTAATCGTATGATCTCGAAGTTTGCCGATGGCAAAACAATCTTCTATCTGGATATCAACAAGGCCTTCCTGAACGATCAGGGTGTGCTGACCCGGGAGGTAATGCCGGATCTGCTCCACCCGGAGAAAAAAGGATATGCCCTTTGGGCACAGGCCATGGAGCCGACCCTTGTCAAACTGCTCAAGTAAGTCGGCAGCGACAAAAGAGATCAGATTTTCTCGCTGGATCCCTGGCTACCACAGATCAGGACGATTGGCCGATGGACAATACGCGGCGATTGGGCACCGCGGACAGTCTGGCTTTCGGGCCTTGCAGATGTTTCGGCCATGCCAGATGAGATAGTGTGAAAACATCGTCCATCCGCCGTATTTTTCTTTTGGGACAATATCCATCAGATCAAATTCAAGCTTGACCGGATCGCTGTTGGCCGACAGGCCCAGCCGGCGGGACAGCCGGATCACATGCGTATCGCAGGTGATGCCGGGGATGCCGTAGGCGTTGCCGAGCACACAGTTGGCGGTTTTACGACCGGCTCCGGGCAGGGTCAGCAGCTCGTCCATGGTTGCCGGAACTCGTCCGCCAAAATCTTCGATGATTTTCCTGGCGGCCCCGCGGATATTCTTGGCTTTGTTTCGATAAAAACCTGTAGATCGGATGTCCTGCTCAAGTTCCTCCTGTTTTACAGCCAGATAATCCGCAGGCGTCTTGTATTTTTTGAACAGATCTTTTGTGACCAGGTTGACCCGAACGTCGGTGCACTGGGCAGACAGAATCACCGCCACCAGCAGATTCCACGGATCGTCCCAATTCAGCGCAATCTTCGCGGTTGGATAAGTTTTCTTCAGAATCGGAAGAATCTTTAATACCCGCAGACGGGCCTGCTCAGGGTCAATCGGAACAGCTCTTTTTGTTTTTGCCATAGTTGTGTTTCTTTCTGATCTGGGCGGATCTATCCGCCGATATTTTTAAACCAGTAAAACAGCGAGGCCAGAGAGCCGAACAGTTCATCATCAATCGGCAGGCAGTTAAATGCGCTTCGGCCCGCCCGATAGTCGGCCAGAAACTTCAGACAGCCCTCCGGCGCCAGTATTTCCCCCCCAAAGCGGAGGAATATTTCGGCTCAAAGATCCTGCGATGATTGTAACCGTATGGGGAAAAATTTCAAGGCGATGCACACCGGGGATTCAGCGCTGTTCTAAAACCGCCCGGCGGAGCTGCTCGGGTTCAAAAAGCCCCCGAATTTTAGTCAAAGTCTTCGTATGCGGACTCAGCAGGATCGTCACCGGCACATTGCCCGCCTCGCCGAAGACGGCCTTCAAATCAACCGATGCCGGATATCGGGCCTGCGTAGTATCGGCCTGAATCGGCAGGATATTATTATCGGCAAGCAGTTTGGCGATTTGCGGCTGCTGATAGACTCTTCGCTCAAGCAGCTTGCAATTGGTACACCAGTCGGCGGTGAACTTGACGATTACCGGCCGGCCCTGGCGCAGGGCGTTTTCGATCAGAGCCGCGTCATAGTCCTGCCAGGCGATGATCGGGCTTTGGGCCGCAGGCAGCAGCCACAGACCGCCCAGAACTGCAATCGCCAGCGCCGCCGTACGAACGATTCGCCTGCGGCCGACGGGCGTACTGAAACTGACCCACTGGCCCCACATCCATACACAAAAGGCAAAAATCACACCGTATATCAGCACGTTGATCAGCCGATCCTTGCTCAACGCCGTCAGGGTGAATTTGAAGGCGATTACCAGCAGCAGAAATCCGCAGGCCTTTTTGAAAATCTCCATCCACGTTCCGGGCTTTGGGACAAAATCCAGCAGTTTTGGCGACCCGACCAGCAGGGCATACGGCAGAGCCATCCCCGCCCCCATCAGGATAATCGCGGTACTGCTTACAGATAGCGGCTGGGACTGCGCCCATACCAGCACCGCCCCCAGCAAAGCCCCGCTGCAGGGGGTACTCAGCAGGCCGGCGAAAAATCCCATTCCGACCGATCCGGCAAAACCGGCCTCTTTGCTTTGCTGTCTGCCCGCTACCGACGACGGCAGCGCAATTGTCAAAACATCCAGGAACACAAGGGCAAAGAACACGATCAGAAGAAACAGCGCAATCACGGCTGTCGGCTGGCGGTAAAGCGAATTCAAGTCAATTACGGCTCCCGTGCTCAGCGAAACAACGGCCGAGAGGAGCGCAAAAGCCGCAAAAAAAAGCACAATCCCTCCGCAAAAAGACAACCCCAGGGCTACCCGTAGCGGACCGGATTCCCTGGCCTGTGAGACCAGCCGCATGATAATCAGCGGCAGAATCGGCAGAACGCACGGCATTATATTGATCGAAAGTCCGGCCAGAACCGCCAGCACAAAATAAAAAACCGCTCCGCCTGCCGGCGCTGTTTGACCGGCCGCCGTTTCCTTCCAGCCCGACAAGTTCTCGGCCAGCGAATGCATCGAGTCGGCTGCTGTGGTTTTAGCCGGCTCCGGCTGATGCTGAGGCGTATCTACTGGCCGGCTTTCGGATACTTCGACCACTTTTGGCAAGCCCAGATCGCTTGTCGGATTTACTGCCAGCTGCACGATCAGAGTTTTTCCAAAGGGTATCAGACACAGCTGGCTTGTACAGGCGATTCCGCTAAGGTGAACGGCGATCTGCCCTACGGCGCTTTGATTCATCCCCGACAAGGCCGGCAAAAACACCTTAAAATTCCCCGCATATACCCGGATGTCTTTCTCCAGGGCGGGATCGCGAATGGTTTTCTGGTCTGGAAAAATTGTCGGCCCAAATGAAATGCCCTCCGCCTCGGCCGAGATCTTCAGGTTCAGTCCCGGCGCCGGAGATGTGTCTTCTGAGGCATAATAGTGCAGATCTTCAGTACCCACAAACTCAACGGTCAGCCCTTTGTGTCCGAGTCGATGATCTGTGTAAACCCGCACCCCGGAATGCTCGGCCTCATATTCATAAATAGGAATAAGATCGCCGCCCGGAGCGCTTCTTGCCGGCGCACAGGCAAGAAACAACAGCCCGCACGTCCAATATCGCAATTGTCCCGCTGTGATTTGCATCCTGATATTTTTTCAAAAAAAGATAAAAATACTACGTTTTAAGGTCTTTTCTGTTCGCTTCATGGTTTGTCTTCAGCGCCCCCGCCTGCCGCCTGCGGCTGGAATTTTTTAGATAATAGGTCCAGTTTTTTCTCGATCGATTCGAGTTTGGCCAGGATCCTTCCCTGATCGGCATCCATTCTCTGCAACTGGTTTTGAACCAGTGTCAGATACTGATCGCTGAGTCGTTCATACGCCTCTATCATTCGTTCCATATCGCTCTTAAAAGGAGGCACAACGACCTCATACTCCCGCCGCGAACGCTCTGCGTCCCGGCCGACACGCTCCTGTGCCCCATGGCTGTAGGCCCAAAAGTACGATCCAACGGCCGCCAACAGGACCAGAACCATTATCTTTGTCGTAGTCTGACTCGGCTTCATTCTATTTAAACCTCCGTATTTATATTGTTATTGACGCATTCCGTCTGTTTTTATCGGCTAACCGTTGGCCCAAACCTTAAAAGCGGTCTTGCTGAATGCATCAGTTTTCTTTGAAAAAAAGAAATTTCTGACATTTTGGAGCTGTTCGTGCTGTTTTGGGAAAATTTTGCGGGTAGAAATACAGGAAGAAGTTAACAAAATTTCCAAAAAATCTGATCCGAATCGATGGGATTTACATAAGAGAACCGAAAACCAAAAGATCTTTCCTCTATTGGAGACTGTTTGCTGTTGAGAAAGTGGAGAAGAACTTGTATAGTCCAGACGAAGAAAAGCACGAGTTTATGCAGGAAATGATCGCATAGCGCCTTATGGCATCGCAGATCAGAAGATCATGAAAAGCGAAAAAAGCAAAATGCTGTCCGGACAGTTATATAACGCCTCCGACGCGGAACTGGTTAAAGAAAGGAACTATGTTCGAACGCTGCTTTTTGAATTTAACCATACCAGCCCGGATGAAGCAGAAAAAAGAAAGGAACTTATTCAACGCCTGATCTGTGCCAAAGGATCGTTCGCGATCGAACCGCCGTTTTATTGCGATTATGGATATAATATTGAGGTCGGAGATAATTTTTACGCCAATTTCGGCTGTGTGATCCTTGATGTCAACACGGTCCAAATCGGCCGAAATGCGTTATTGGCCCCCTATGTTCAGATTTATACCGCAACCCATCCGACCGACCCTGCTCAGCGTCTGACCGGTCGGGAATTTGCCAAACCCATCGTGATTGGCGATAATGTCTGGATCGGCGGCGGGGCCATTATCTGCCCGGGTGTGACAGTCGGCAGCGACGTTACTATCGGCGCCGGAAGCGTAGTCACCAAAGATCTGCCCGACGGCGTAATTGCCGCAGGAAATCCCTGCAAAGTTATTCGATCCGCCCGGCAGTGATGTAATTCAGCGACCCAATCAAGGGCCGTATTTTCCGCGGCCTCGATTTAAACATCCAGCAAGGTCATGCCGAAACCCGGAGCCGGCGGAGGTACCAGTTTTCCTTCCCGCAGTATGTACCGGCTCATATCCACTTGTTCGCATGTGCAGGTGACGCCTTCGATAGTCACGATATTCCCAAGTCCAGCAGCCAGGTGGGCGATGTAATTGGTTTTTAAGGCCGTTCCCCACGCATGGGGCGAAGCGGTTACTCCCATTTTTTTCAATTCCCCCATCAGCGCCCGCCATTGGGTAAATCCATACCAGCTGACATCGTACAGATTTACATCCAGCAGGCCGTCCTTGAGCAATTCCGTAATAAATGCCTGATCCGGATTGCTCTCCCCATCTGCCAGCAGCGTTTTGTTCTTTTTGTTTTTCTTCAGCCAGGCCCTTAGTTTTTCATAATCCTCCCGGGTTTCCTGAAACGGCTCTTCGATCCAGAACAAATCTACATCCCCAATCCCCTCCAGATATCGAATAAACTCTTCGCAGGTAAAGCCGTCGTTTCCATCGACCAGGATATCGATATCCGGAAAGGCGGCCGCGATGACTCGCGTCACTTCGATATCCCGGCGGAGACCGGCCTCTTTTTCCATCCATCGGTTCCCCCGGCCGATCTTCAGTTTGAGCTGCCGATAGCCATAGTCAATATCCTGGCGGCAATTTTTCAGCGTTTGTTCGATGCCGGCGGGATTTTCCTGCGGTTCCAGATCGTCAAAATAAATCATTCCGCTGTAACAGAGCGTCGCATCCGGCCCCTGGCTGCCGAGCATTTCATAGACTGGGATATTCAGGATAACTCCGGCCAAATCATGAAGAGCCAAATCCAGCGGACGCGCATCGGCCCTGAGGATTCCAATCGCCGGATCGAAAATCTCCGAAATCGGCGCCCCTTTGAAACGCGCAAGTATCTCTTCTGCTTTCCGGGGATCTGCAAGCAATTGTCCCCAGCCGCTGGCGCCTTGGTCAGTCCTGATGCGGCAGACCGTCTCCCGCGGCCCCCACCCATGGACGCCCGTACGAGAGTTTTTGCCGACATGACGGGGCCATTTCAACTGCACGGTTTTAACGTCCAGAGAAGACAATCGGTGCCGGGCCAGTTCCTTTTTCCATGGCTCGGATTTATCTGTGACGCCCGCAAAAAGGCAGGGATTCAAGCCGACCGCAGAGATTGCCGCTGTGTGCCCTAAAAATTGACGCCGATTCATCTTCATAGATCTATCCTTTCAATTATCCGTTTAGAATAGAACCTCAACACGCCTGTACCTGGACAAATACGTTTCCAACTGTTGAAGGTCCAAGACGGTTCCGTTTTATTCAGTTTATTCGATCTTACGTTTTTCTTCAAGAGTTCATTCATTCCCCAATTTACCCAACCCTTAGAGCAAATGCAATACCATCCCTTTTATCAAAGCCGTATTCGACCTTATCTCTGATGTATCCTGTCAGGTTTTGGTTAAACATACTGAGAAACCTTAACCGGTTTTTTGGGAAAAATATCAGTTTGATCCGCGGTATCCCTTTTTGAGGATTGGACCAAATGAAGGATCCTCCATACCCAGATCAAGCCGATTGTCCCCGCCAGCAAGTCGGTAATCAGCCGTCCCCAAAAGACGCCGGCAATCCCCATCCATCGAGCCCCTATAAAGGACAGCGGAATCAGCAGAACCAGCACACGTACAGCATGGAGAATGGTAGTAAAGGCGGGTCTGTGCAGGCCGGTCAGGAAAAACCCGCAATATCGGGTCACCTCCATCATCCCATACCCGAATGAGATAATGCGAATGTAGGAAATTAACACCGCATCCACCTTGGGATCGCGAGTAAAGGCCATCGCCATCCAGGGCGCACAAAGAAAGAAAACAATCGCCGTCAGCCCGCCATAGCCCAGGGCAAATTGTGTCGTCGCCTTATGGGCCTGAATGACGCGATCTATGCGGCCGGCTCCGAAATTCTGGCTGACAAAGGGCGTCAGCGACATCCCCAGCGCCATCGGCACCATAAAAGCGAACATCTCAATACGTCCGGCGGCTCCGGCGGCGGCAACTGCCTGGTAGCCGAATTGACTGATAATCCGGGTGATCACTGTCGCCGAAATCGGAATCAGAATCAGCGTCAAAACGCCCGGAACGGCAAAGCCGGCAATCCGCTTCAGCGAAGCCGTATAATGGCTCAGGTTCATCGAGCCAAAAGTCAGCAGGCGGTGTTTGGCAGACAACAGATACAGCAGCCAGAGCGTCGAGATGGACTGGGCCAGCACCGTCGCCAGCGCCGCCCCGCGAATGCCCATCGCCGGACATCCCAGATAGCCGAAGATCATAATCGGATCAAGAATTACATTCAGCCCGGTCCCTAAGATCATAAATCGGGCGGCTGATTTGGAATCGCCGCAGGAAATCAAAATCCCGTTGCCGGTCATCGGCAAAGCCATCGACACGGCCCCGATATACCAGGTTCGCATATACTGGCCGATCAGCGGCAGCGTCCGATCGTCGGCGCCCAGACGCTGAAAAGTCGGCGTAATAAGAAAATAACCTGCCACGGACATCGCCGCCGCCACTGAGATCGTCAGCAGCAGGCCGTGGCAGACGATCCGGGAGGCGTCAGGATGGTCATGGCGACCGATGGCATGGGAGGTCAGCGTGGTCACGCCCGACCCGATGCCGCCCGCCACACAGGTCAGCAAAGCCACAACCGGAAAGGTAAACCCCATCGCTGCCAGCGGAAGCGTGCCCAGACGAGAGACAAACCAGGTGTCCGTCAAATTGTAGGCATTCATCGCAAACGTGCCGGCCAGCATCGGAAACGCCATCGAAAACAAAGTTCGCCGAACGCTTTTGTCGACAAGTACAGCCATTATTCTATCTGGCTTTCAAGTTTGGTGATCATCCATCCATTTCCCCGCAAAGGTAAACGGGATAGTATATCTTTTCTGAGCAAGTCCACAAGGTCAATTTGCCGGCTGTATTTAATTTACCGTTGAGCAAGCACAGGCATACCTTATAATAACACAGAGGAAACAGCAGGGCTGCCCCAAAGAAGGACAAATGAAAAAAGAGGCAGACGATGTCGGTACGATTCATTTTAGGCCGGGCGGGAACGGGTAAAACGCGGATGTGTCTGGATGCCGCGGCGGCGGCTCTGCAAACGCAGGAGGATACCCCGCTGGTACTCCTTGTGCCCGAACAAGCCACTTATCAGGCCGAGCAGGCCATCCTCTCCTCGCCTGCCGTCCAGGGCTACAGTCGGCTGCGGATTGTTTCCTTTGAGCGATTGCGTTTCTGGCTGATGCCCCCCGCGGCCGGAAGGGCTGAACTGAGCCGCCTCGGCCGCCAGATGATCGCCGGCCGCATTTTGATGGATTGCAGGGATCGGCTCCAGCTCCTTGTTCCCAACTCCCGGTCGCCAGGGCTTGCAGAAAAAACCGCCGACCTGATCGCCCAGCTGTTTTGCGCCGAAGCTGACCCCGACCAACTTCGCCAAACCGCCCGGATCCTTGAAGAACGCGACCCCGGCTCCAGAACCGCACTCAAATTGACGGATCTGGCGGCGATCTTTGAGGCCTATCAGGAATATCTGGATCGCAGCGGCCGTTTCAGCGATCCGGACCGGGATTTCGGACGCTCGCGCTGCCGAATCGAACAGGCAGCTTTTTTGCGAAAAGCCCGCCTCTGGGTCGATGGTTTTTCGGGCTTTACGGCACAAGAGGAAACCCTCCTGCTGGAACTGCTCAAAACAGCCGATCAGTCGTATATTGCCCTGTGTCTGGATCCCTCTGTTGGTGAGGCCCAAACATTAGATCCGTTCAGCGCGTTTGCCCCGACCGAGCAAACCTATTTTCGCCTGCAAAGACGGATTGCCGAGGCCAATCTGGAAATTGAAAAGCCCATCCTCCTGCAAGACAGCCGGCGATACCGCAAAGCCCCGGCCCTGCGGTATCTGGAAGAAAATTTCTTTAACGATTTTCCCGGTCAACCGGCCCCCTGCAATGGTGCGGTTGTGTGCGCAGCCCTGCCGGATGTACGCGGCGAGTGCCTTTGGACAGCCCGACAGATCCTGCGTCTGGTCCGGGAAGAAAATCTCCGCTATCGAGATATCGCCGTAGTGGCGCCCGATATGGCCGTCTATCAGCATCCGCTGGTCTGGGCCATGGAACAGATAGGGCTGCCGTTTTTTCTGGATCAGCCCCGACCGCTGCGCACCCATCCGGCCATTGAACTGCTGAACAGCGCCTTGCGAGCGGTCTGTTTCGGCTTTCGCCTGCCGGATATGATGGCCTATCTAAAAACCGGTCTCAGCGGTCTGGAGGATGTCCAGACGGATCTGCTGGATAATTACTGCCGACTGGCCGGCATTGAGGGGCAGGACTGGTTCCAGGAGGAGCCCTGGGAGTTTGTGGAAAAATCTGAGGGGGTGAACGAGGCGCAGATCGATGGGCTTCGAAGAAAGATTGCAGCTCCGCTGAAAGTCCTCAGAGACAACCTGCAAATCGGCGCCAATCAGGCGATCTATCCCGAGGAGTTTGTCCGTGCGATCTGGGATTTTCTCACGGCGCTTCAGATAGGCCGGACTCTGTCGGATTTGGCGCAGAACGATCCGTCCGATCAACGCTTCGGCCACCGCCAGTTATGGGATAAACTCATACAGATTCTCGATGAACTCTGCGCCGTCTATGAAAATGCCCAACGTCCTGCCGCGGAATTTATACGCCTGCTCGAAACCGCCTTTGCCGCGATGACAGTCAAGCTGATCCCGCCGGCCCTCGATCAGACGCTGATCGGCCAGATCGAACGCAGCCGACACCCCGATATTCAGGTATTATTTCTATTGGGAGTAACGCAAAAGCAGTTCCCCGTTCCGCTTGGCGGCGAAGGCCTTCTGGGTCGAGACGACCGCGCTGCGATTAGTCCGCATTTGCCGGACCTTGCAGAGACCCTTCAGGAACAACTGGTCCGCCGACGCTACCTCAGTTATATCGCCCTGACACGCGCTGCCAGACGCGTTTTTTTAACTCGACCGATCGCCGATGAGAAAGGCAGTCCTATCCAGCCCTGGGCAGGACTGGAAACACTCTGCGCCCTGTTTTCAGACTTACAGACAATCAGTCCCTCCCCATCGCCGCAGGGCCTGCAAGATCTTCAGACCTCCTCTGAATGGCTCGGCTGGTTCACTGACACACTCGGTCGAGACAGCCAGGCCCCGGAATCGATCCGACAAACCGCCGCGGCCCTGCTGGAACTGGCCGATTCGCAGATCGCCCTGCCTGTTCGGGCGGCGCTGGAATATAATAACAAAGCCCAATTGGAGCCGGATCTTCTGCGGCGGATCTTTTCCGTGCCGCTGGCTACCTCCATCAGTCGGCTGGAGACCTTTGCTTCCTGTCCCTATCAGCATTTTGCCTCCTATATCCTGCGTCTCAAAAAGCGGCGGCTGGTGCGGCTGGAGCCAATGGATTTCGGCTCGTTTTATCACACTGTCCTTGACGGTCTGTTTAAGACCATCCGCAACGAAGGCATGGACTGGCAAACTGTATCAGTAGAACAGCTGGACAGGATCGTTTGCCGGGTTATTGAGCAGGTCGTTCAGGACAGCCGGCCCCTGCAGGGCTATCAGCGCCACTCGGCGCATCAGGCATTTATTCTTTCAGCCGCCTCCGATCAGATTCGTCGCCTGATCGCCCCCTTGCAGGAAATGATCCGTGCCGGGAACTTTACCCCCGCCCAGACGGAGATCCATTTCGGCAAAGACGGCGGTCTGCCAGCCCTCGAACTGGCCCTGCCGGACGGCAGAAAAATCCGACTTCGCGGCGTCATCGACCGGATCGACTGGGCCGATATCAACGGCTGCAGGGCGGCCCTGGTTTTCGATTACAAGACCAACCCCCGCTCGTTTAGCTGGGTCCGGTGGCACAACGGGTTGTCTCTCCAGATGCCTTCTTATCTGCTGGTCCTGCGGGGGCGTTCCATAGAACAGAAGAATCTGGACGCGGTTGTCGGGGCATTTTATATCCCCATCCAGAATTATCCGAAATCTTCGACCCTTTCAGAATTCAACAAGGAAGGAAAATTTGCTTATAAAGCCAAGGGATTCCTCGATGGTGAATATGCTTTGGAACTTGATAGGGCGCCGAACCTGCGGAGCCGATACTATAACTTTGCCGTGAACAGAGAAGGCAGCCCGTATGGTTATTTCAACACAAGCGGATCCCTGCATCCTGAACAATTCAACCAATTGCTCGCCCACACACAAAAGATCTTGTGTTCTTTGGCTGCCCGGATTCTGTCGGGCGAGATTGAGATTACCCCTTATCGCCTCAACCGTATCAGCCCTTGCTCTTACTGCGATTATCGGGCTGTATGCAAGTTTGACTGGCAGATCAACAACTATCGTCTGATCCAATCGCTCGATAAGCAAGCGGTTTTTAATCTTCTGGAGGAGGATCCGCTATGACCTCAGCGATCCGGTGGACACAAAGCCAGCAAGAAGCGATTACGGCAGTCGGCCGTCCGCTGCTGGTCAGCGCATCGGCGGGCGCCGGCAAGACAGCTGTGCTGGCTCAGCGCTGCCTCCAGCGGATTAACGATCCGGAACATCTCGTCGATGTCGATCGGATTTTGGTGCTGACCTATACCGATGCGGCCGCCGAAGAAATGCACGACCGAATCGCCCGAACCCTTCGCAGCGCCTATCAGAGAACACGGTCCGAACATCTGCGCCGACAGGCCCTGTTTCTTGACGCCGCCTGGATCAGCACCTTCCATGCCTTCTGCAAACGAATCCTGACCGAGCATTTTTACCTGCTGGATCTGGATCCGGCCTTCGGCATTGTCGATCCCGATCAGCAGCGGCTTCTGCAGTCTGAAGCCCTGCTCGGCTCTCTTCAGCAGGCCTGGACCGATCCGCAGATGATGGAAAAAATGCGGACCCTGTTTTATCGCCGCCATGTCCAGCCGTCTGTCTCTGCAAGCTTTATCAGCCGCATCCTCGACATACGGAGCTTCCTCGAAAGTATCCCCGACTCGGCTGTTTTTTTTACCCGCATCGAAAGACAAATCGCCGATCCAGTCGCCCTGTCGCAGGAATTGCTGGATCAGCAGCATAATACGATCCTGTCCATCCTTCAAACCTGCCGCGAAAAAATCGCCTTCACCCGACTGCTCGATCAGCATTTTACCGGCGGCCGCTGGCTCACAGCAGAAAAACTAAGTCCCTACTACGAAAAGATTGACGCCCTTGAGCAATCTGCAAACAAGGCAGACTGGCCTGGCCTGGCCAATCAGGTCAATACCCTTAACTTCCAGTCGCTGCGTCGCCCCAATAATCTGGATGAGACCGCCGCCAAACAAATCAAAGAACCGCTTGCGGATGCGGTAAAACAATTGAAAGAGCTGGCTGATCTGGCATTGGTCAGCCCCCATTATGCGCAATTTCAAACCGCCGCTGCCGCCGACCAGATCCGCACCCTGCTCGAACTGGTCCGCCGTTTCGGCTGTTCCTACGACCAAGCCAAGCGGCAGATTAACTCGCTGGATTTTTCCGATCTGGAGCAGAAAATGCTGATCCTGCTGCGGGAACATCCCTCTACGGTCGAAAAACTCCGTCGTCGATTTGAGTATATCTTCGTCGATGAGTTTCAGGACATCAACGCCGTCCAAAAGAAGATCCTCGATGCAATCGCCCGTCCGGACAATCTTTTTGCCGTCGGCGATGTCAAACAGAGCATCTATGCCTTTCGCCGCAGCCGCCCCGAACTTTTCCTGGCCGCCCTGAATGCGGCCAACGAAGAACCGGACAATCCCAATCAGCCCCAGCGGATTGACCTGGGCGAAAACTTCCGCTCTCGCCGTCAGATCCTTGAGTTTGCCAACGCCATCTTCAGACGAATCATGACCGAGCAGACCGCCTCGATGAATTATGATGACCGTGCCGCCCTCCGATGTGCCCGTCCCGACCTCAAGGATTCTGACCGTCCTATGCCTGTGGAACTGATCCTCCTTGACGACGACCCGGACGATCCGCCGGAAGAAGAATCCGCCCGACAAGATGAGGATAACGGCGAAACCGGTTCTCCCTCCGAATTGGTCTCGTCTCTTCAGCGACAGGCCGCCTTCATCGCTCGCCGCATCCGGCAAATGGTCGGCGCCGATAACGGCCAAGCCGAGTTCCAGATCTTCGATAAGCACGCCGGCATAGCCCGCGATGTTCAGTACCGCGACATCGTGATCCTTATGCGCTCTGTTGCCCATCGCGCTAATGAATACACCGAAATCCTCCGGCAGGCGGGAATCCCTGTCAGTTCCCAGACCGGCTCGGGCTACTTTGCCGCAACGGAAATTGCCGATCTGCTGGCCCTGCTCAAGGTCCTTGATAACCCCATCCGCGATATTGAACTGGCCGCCGTCCTCCGCAGCAGGATGTTCGGCTTTACCGATTCAGAACTGGCCGACATCCGCCTTGGCGCTCAGGAAAGCGGCGACAAGAACTGTACATTTTACGACGCCCTTCGCCGCTGCAGCCAATCCGGCCCTGCCTTCCTGCAACAAAAAACAGAGCGAGCCCTCGCTCAATTGCAGGCCTGGCGAGAGGACATCCGCATCGGCTCACTGGCCGACACACTGGGCAAAATCCTCGAGCAAACGGGCTTTTTGGCCTTTGTTTCCGCCCTGCCCAACGGCCGACAGCGCCGCGCCAACCTCCTCAAACTCCATGATCGCGCCATCCAGTTCGAACACTTTTCTTCCGGCCCGCAAAGTACCTCGCTGGCCCGTTTTGTTGAGTTTCTCGAAGATCTGGCCGACCAGCAGCAGGACTGGGCGCCCGCCCAGCCCGACAGCGCCGCTGAAAATGCCGTCCGCCTGCTCAGTGTCCACCGAAGCAAAGGGCTGGAGTTTCCCGTTGTGATTCTGACCGAACTGAACACCCGCTTTAACATTCGCGACCTGAGCGACCCCTGCCTGATTGATGAAGACGCCCTCGGCCTTAAGATCATCGATCCCCAAAAGGATGTCGCCATTCCCACACTGGCCCACCAGGTCCTGGCCGAACGCAAACGCAAAACCCTCCTTGAAGAAGAGATGCGAATCCTCTATGTGGCCCTCACCCGCGCCCGTGAAAAACTGATCGTTTCAGCTGCACGAAAGGAGTCTCCCTGCCGCCGCATCCTTTTGGATTGTGCCGTTCTGGCCGACCGCCCCGTGCCCGCCTGGCAGCTGCTCCAGGTGCAATGCCCTATCGACTGGGTTCTCTGGGGTCTTGGCGACCAGCCCGCCCTGCAAGCCCAGTATCTGGGTTTTGTTTTCGCTGGCCCCTGTCCCGATTTCTTCACCGTTCGCCGAGTTGGCGGCGAGGAATTAAATAAGTGCACACGATTCATCGAGGACGCCCGCCAAAAACTGCTCCAGACGACGCTTCCTGAGATACCTCCCGACGTAGAAAAACAGGCCGACGTCCTGCACATAGAGGCCGCCGAACGTCTTCGATGGTCCTATCCCTTTGCCGAAGCGGTTGCCCTGCCGGCCAAACTGTCTGTCAGCCAGTTGACCCATCGTACGGACGAATTTTCACCGGCCATCGACGAAGGCCCATGGCGGCGCCTGCCCGAATGCCTTCTAAAGCCGGCCCAGCGAATCGATCATGTTCCCGCCGCCCAAATCGGCACAGCTGTCCACCTTGTTCTGGCCCGTCTGGATCTGTCCGCCAGGCCCGACCGCCGCACCGTAGAAAGGACGATCCAGACCCTCTGCCATGAAGAAGTTCTCTCGCCTGACCTGGCCGACCGGATCGATATCCCTGCAATCCTCGGTTTTTTTGACACCCCCCTGGGCGCCCTGGCCCTCCGCCACGGCACGGCCGCGCTTCGCGAGTGGCCCTTTACGCTGGCCCTGTCCGCTAAAGAGGCCGCGATAGGGCAATCCGATGAAAAAATCATCCTTCAGGGCATCGTGGATTTGATCGTCCCTGCCCCCGAAGGGCTTGTCATCATCGACTTCAAGACCGACCGCATCCAACCCGAACAGTTGGACGAGCGGCTTGCCCGCTACAGCCCCCAGATCCGCTATTACGCCGCGGCCGCCCAAAAGATCCTCGCCCGACCCGTGGTCGCCGCCTATTTTTATTTTCTGTCCCTGTCAAAATCTGTTCAGGCCAACCTTTAAATCTTGACTTTTCAGCGGGCCTTTGGCATAGTATTTTCTTTCCGCTGTTAAAGTATAAAATAAGATGTCGTCATTCCCGCCGGGAATGGCTGCCCGGATGCCGATACGGGACCGGAATTCGGAGTAAGGAAACAAATATTCAAAGAAGCAATAAGTTGCGGAGGTTCGTATGAAGGCCTCGGAAATGAAAAAA
Source organism: Planctomycetota bacterium (assembly GCA_022705405.1). Taxonomy (GTDB): domain Bacteria; phylum Planctomycetota; class Phycisphaerae; order Sedimentisphaerales; family Anaerohalosphaeraceae; genus JAHDQI01. Next base: position 36,687 of record JAKJEN010000010.1, read on the forward strand.
GGCCAAACCATTAAAATCGACAGCGTTCTGTACGTCATCGTGGATTTTCAGCATGTCAAACTCAGCAAAGGCGGAGCGGTCTATCAGACCAAACTGAGAAACCTGGCTGCCGGCGGCATCCGCGACATCCGCATCCGCGCTGAAGAAGTCCTCGAAGACGCCTTCCTCGAAAAGCGCAATTTTGAATACCTTTATTCGGCCGGCCCCGAACATATCTTTATGGATCTGGAATCGTATGACCAGATCACGCTCGATGACGACGCCTTTGGCGAAGGCGCCAAATACTGCAAGCCCAACACCCAGATTCTGATAAGCATGTATGACGGCCGTCCCGTTCTTGTTCAGCTGCCCACCACCGTGGATCTGGAGGTCACCGACACCGTCCCCGAAATCAAAGGCGCAACCGCCACCAACCAGTACAAGCCCGCTACGCTCGAAACCGGCCTGGTCATCCAGGTGCCGCCGTTTGTCAAGGTCGGAGAACTGATCCGTGTCGATACACGAACAGGCCAGTACGTCACCCGTGTAAAGGAATAGGGATTCCCCTGCCAATCCGTTTTAGTCTGAATACAAGGGCGGCTATCGCATGTAAAAGAGTTGTTTGTATAGTGAATCTTTCCTGCAAATAATTTTAATGAGTTTCTTCGTTCAGCCGGCAAATAACTGCTGTAAAGTATATGTATTGGCAATGCCGCCGAAAGAAGCAATCAGATTACCGAAGGTATTATTGATAATGTCGCCTGCAATCGTCCTTATGGCATCTGTTATTTGCCGCGCTGATCTTCTGTTAGAACTAATTTTATCGCATGATTCACGGTTGGAGTAACCCTAATTTTCTCTTCACTGGGTCCAAATTATTCAGATACCGAGTAAAATTTCTACGACCAATAGCTCCATTATTAGCATTATTAGCACCTAAATTCCCTATGGCGTTATTTCGCAAACCCCTTGTCTCCCAGCACGTTATTTGAGTTTTAACTTTTTTAACACTCAGGTACATATCATATCGGTTTTGTTGTCCATGTATACCTTCCAATTTGCTCAATAGTTTTTGAGGCCCGATAATAACATATTTTATCAATCTTGGATCAAAATTATATAACACAAACACCCAAAAATCCGCTTTCGAACTCTTGATCTTGTTTCGATTCAGAGTCCACCATCCTCGAGATATAACCAGATTATTAGGTCCGAATTCTATAGGGGCAACATTGTAATTTTTTGAATATTTAACCTGCAAGGAAACTGTTTTTTTGCTCTCTATTTTAGTTACTAACTCAAACTGACCGATTTACGTTTTTATGCCGATGAAAATCATTAAACAAAAACAGCCTCACATGCCGATAAGTGTTTTGACAAAAAATACTTATATGCACGGAAGCTGTATGATTACTATCGGCAGAATTCCCAAAAAACTGCAAGGTTTTTTTCGGCCTGTCAAAAAACAGGTATCCGGCCATGTTTACGATTATTTCTGGTCGTTCGTTCTGGCCATGTGCATCGGCCACGGCAGCGCCATTGACAAGCTCGTCAAGCTGTTGCGAAACAGCGCCCATCGCACCAATCACGGCGAATTCCTGTGGCGCAGCAACTGGGGCGAGTCGGCGGTCATGCAGCACATTGCCCTGGACCTTCTGTGCAGCTTGTTCCACAAGAAAGACCGTAATCTGTTCTTTATCATCGATGACACCCAAATCCTCAAACGGGCCAAAAAGATGGATGCCGTTGGAAAATTGTTCCACCATGCCACCGGCAAATACGGCCACGGCCACACCCTTGTCAAGGTCTGCCTGTATTATCGCGGCGTCACCATCCCATGGGCATCGCTGCTGTATGTGAAGAAGGAACACGCCGTGGGCCTGGGGATCGAGTTTTTCAAGCTCACCCAACTGGCCGGACAGGCCATCCGTCAGGCGACTTTGCCGGACCACTTCCAGGTCACGGTCCTGTTCGATGCGTTCTATC
>JAKJEN010000110.1:0-1709 GCA_022705405.1 Planctomycetota bacterium
GCCGCTCTGATGATCAATCCCGGTTTGGCCGCAACGTTTCGTATCAATACGACCGGTCAAAAGACCACCCGAATTAACACGCACAAAATGCATATGAATACGGAGCAGAATGGAAGAGCGTTCCTGACGGCAGAGGACGCTGTGTATAGAGGCCAGGCAGGAGAGCCGGACATTCCCTGGCGGATAGTCTCGGTCTTGCTGCCTCCCCATGCGGATCTGGATTCTATTACCATCCGTCTGGACAACGCGGAATATAACCTGCTTGATGGGGTTTGGGATATTGGGCCGGTTCCGCCGACAGGCAGTTGGGACTCGAATGGAAATCCAATTTATGTTTGGCCTGAAGACCGAGTCATTGAAGACGGATATGACACGGCTATTTATGGAACGGATGCATTTTGGCCTGCCGGTCCTCGGCTGGTTCACAGCGGCCGACTGGATGACTGGCAGATCGCAGAGGCGGCGATTCCCCTGGCCCAGTACAATCCGGCGGCAGGCCAGGTAAAAGAATTGCTCAGCGGCGATATCCTTGTCGATTCGTCGAGGCGGAGCCGTGCAAAAGCCGATCCGGCAGGGGGCAGGATCGATGCCCGCAGAAATCGCTCCCGGATTCAAGAATTGACGGTCAATTTTTCGGCGGCAGTAGGCGATTATGATGCGGTCTCAGAAGAAACAGAAAAGACATTCCCGGCCGCCGCAGGTGCGGAAGAGGGCGGGCCGATCGGAACAGCGGGTCTCAATTCCAAGGGATATGTGATCCTAACCACTAATTCTATTGTCAATGGCTCGTCGCGGCTGGCTGATTTTGTGTCTCATAAGGCCTCCCGCGGATGGACCGTCACTGTAGTGACAGAGGATACCTGGGGCGGGGGAACCGGCTCGACGGGAGCTGTCAATATCCGCAACTGGCTGAGGGCCAATTATAAATCCATGGATATTCTCTATGTGCTGCTGATCGGCAATCCGCATCCGAACTCCGGCAATGTGCCGATGCGATGGTATGACGACGGTCAAGACGGCGGAGCTCCGACTGATGCTATGTATTCGGATTTGTCTACGGCAAACGGATGGGATAAATACTGGGAGGTGATTGTCGGACGTATTCCCAGTTACGGAACGATGTCGATTTTGGACGCCATTTTACAGAAGACCATCAACTATGAAAACTCGCAGACTGTACTGTGGCGGCGCAACGGTCTGTTGCCGATGGTTCCATTGGATGAGAATACGCCTGCTTATCAATGCGGCGAGCAAATCCGGAATCATTTTTATATACCTAACGGACTTACTTCCAGCCGTATTTACAGAGAAAATTACGGTTTGAACCCGCCTCCGGAATATCTGCTTTCCAGCCGGTATCCGGCAACCGAGTGGGGCAGCAAGCCCTATGGCTTTGTGACCTGGCTGACACACGGCAATCAAACCAGCGCAAGTGAAGTCATAAACACAGGCGATACCTGGCAGTTGAATGATTCTTATCCCAGCGCCGTTTATGAAGGGTCCTGCCAAAACGCCTGGCCGGAAAAATCCGACAATCTTGCGTTTCGTCTTCTTCAGCGAGGGGCTATTGTTACCGTAGGCGCCACCCGAAACAGCTTCTTTGATCGGTGGCAGACAGATTTTGCAGGCGGGGGGAGCATCGGTACACTGGCTTATCGCTATACGAGAGAAATGGTGGTCCATCGCCAGACCTGCGGCGTAGCTCTTAG
>JAKJEN010000110.1:1719-8666 GCA_022705405.1 Planctomycetota bacterium
CGCGAATGACCCTGCTGGGCGATCCGTCTATTCTTGTAATGGTTGATCCGGACTTTACGGCTCCGACTCCCAATCCGATGACCTGGGAAACAGAGCCCTATGAAAACGGCCCCGGCGTTGTGAAGATGATTGCCGCGACCGCTGTAGACAACGAAGGCGCCGACGTTCAATATTACTTTCAGTGCGTCTCCGGCGGCGGCCGCAGCAGCGTCTGGCAGAACAGCCCGGTTTATACGGATACTTCGGTTGTCCAACTGGTCAGCAGCTACCGCGTCAAAGCCCGTGATATGAGCGATCATAAAAACGAGACGGCCTATTCGGACGAGGTATTTGTGACTATACAACCCTATCCCTACTTGGGACAGCCGCTTACGATCCCCGGAAAGATCCAGGCCCAGTATTTTGACGTCGGCGGCCAGAACGCGACGTATTATGACACGACGGCAAATAATTCCGGCGGGCAGTTCCGCACGCGCGAAGATGTCGATATTGCAGCCATCAACGACGGCAGCGCCAATTATGCCATTGACAATATAGAAACCGGCGAATGGCTGTTATATACAGTCAACAGTTCGCCGGCACAGACCTGTCTTTATGCCCGCGTTGCTTCCGTTCAGGAGGGCGGGCAGATTCTGGTTTGGCTGGACGACGATTTGCTGGCTACTGTCAATGTGCCTAATACCGGCTCTCTGACTGCCTGGCGGAATGTCATTCTCAACGATCTGATATTGCCGGAAAAGAACAATGCAGCGTTGAAACTGGAGTTTGTCGGCACGGGATTTCGTTTGAACTGGATTGCATTCCAGAATCAATCGCCTTATCTGGGCTATGCCTCGTCGATACCGGGTCGAATCCAATTTGAAGATTTTGATATTGGCGGCCAGGATATTTCCTATTATGACACGACGTCGGGCAATTCATATGGGGAATATCGGCCGGATGAAGATGTGGATATTATGGCCGTGCCGGGCGGTTTTGGGGTTTATATGAGCGCCAATGACTGGATGGAATACACCTGTACGTCGGAAGCGGGTTATTATACGATGACAGTTCGCCATGCGAGCAATCAAAAGACGCAAACCCTGATTTTGTCGGATGATTCCGGGGTGTTGGCGGAGGTGGAGCTGCCCAAGACGGGCGGATACAACAACTGGCAGGATACAGTGGTCTCGAATCTCTTTTTGCCGGGAGGAGAGGAGCGTGTTATCCGGTTCCAGATGGCCGCCTCGATTGGTCTTCTGGATTATGTGGACTTTATTCGTCAGTTCAATTCGGCCGACCTTGACGGGTCGGGGTTTGTGGATCTGGAGGATTTTTCGATTTTCTCTTCGCAGTGGCTGGGGGAGCCCAATGAGCTTTCTGCGGATCTTATGCCGGAAGGAGGGGATCAATGGGTGGATCTGCTGGATCTGATTACGCTGACCGAGAACTGGCTTTCTTACTGAGGACGCCCTGTTTATCAGGAGAGGCGGCAGGTATCTGATGACCGATCAATGGGTTAATAAAAACGGATTTTCTGCACAGCGGATCCGGTTGTTGCGCATGGCTATGCCTTCTTTTCTTTATTTGTTTTTAATCGTTTGCATAGTCGGCCGTTCGGCTTTTTCACAAGAGATCCTCATCAATGAGTTTATGGCTTCCAACGGCGTTTCGATTACAGATGAAGACGGCGATTCTTCGGACTGGATCGAGTTATACAATGCCGGTCAGGATGCGGTGAATCTGGATGGCTGGGGCATTTCAGACGATCCGAAAGAACCGTTTAAATGGGTTTTTCCAGGGGTTGTGATGCAGCCGGGGGATTTTCTTCTGGTATGGGCTTCGGGAAAAAATCGGCCGGCTCGAGGGATTGTTCGGGAAGTCTATACAGGGATTCCCGGCGCTTCGGTCAGCGATTTGATTAATCACTCCAGTTTTCCCGCAAATCCTTCCTTCACTGACCTGACGGCCGATTATTTTGAAGCCCCGTCCAATATCGGCGACTTTTACGGTCAGCGAATGCATGGTTATCTTCTTCCTCCGGCCGACGGGGAGTATACGTTTTGGATATCTGGAGATAACGGCTCTGCGCTGTATCTGGATTCTGAATTACAGAGCGATATTTCAATCGGCAACGGGTCGGGGACCTGGGAATTTCCGTTATCGACTTATTGCCCTGATGCGCGCACCCAGACTCTCTATCCGGCCGGCGAAGTGGGTCCGGCCAATTCTTTTGTGGGATTGGCGCTGGAGGTTACGCGAGTTCCCGGACAGGTTCTGAATAATTTTACCATTCGGATGAAGCATACCGATCTTTCCGTCTACGGCAGTTCTCCTTCGTGGGAATCCGGCGGATGGACCGTCGTGTATCAATCCAATAAAGAGATTGTATCGACCGGCTGGGTGCATTTTGTTTTCAGCGAGCCGTTTGACTATAACGGCATCCAGAATCTGATGATCGATATATCTTTCAACAACGATTACCGTACAGTCGACGGGCTGTGTCGATATTCATCCTTGAGCGGAAAACGTTCGCTGTATTATCGAACCGACAGCGGCTACGGAAATCCGCTGAACTGGTCGGGGAATAATTACCCTCGTCCCAATGTTTCTTCTTCTGTGCCCAATATTAAGCTTGTCACACAATATCACGGCGATCCGATCGCTTCGGTTCCGGGCGGCAACTGGACCAGCCCGCGGCAATGGGATAAATTTACCGTGCAGCAGTCGGTTCCCCTTTATCTGGAGGCGAATCAGTTTTATTATATCTCGGCTCTGATGAAAGAACAGGACGGCGAGGATCATCTTTCCGTTCGATGGAAACTTCCCAACGGAACGATTGAGGAACCTATTCCAGCCAGCCGTTTTTTTTCAGAAAAACCGATAGATTTGCATACCGGCTTTTCGATTCGCGCCGCCGGAGAGACTCTGATCCTGACTCGTCCGAACGGGACGACAGCCGACAGAGTGGATCCGGCTGCTCTGCCGCGCGATATTTCGTATGGGCGTACAACGGATGGGAGTTCAACGTGGGGATTTACGACAGAGCCGACTGCCGGCGCAAGCAATAATCATTCGACATGGTATTCTGAAGTTCTTGAAGCGCCCGAGGTTTCCCATCCGGGCGGATTTTATACCGAACCGTTTGAGTTGACATTCCATACAGATGATCCGGAGGCCGTAATCTATTATACAGTGGATGGCTCCGAGCCGGATCCGTCCAATCTGGACGGCGCCGCTTATCTTTATAAAAACTGGTATCCCCTGAATGCCGGGGAATACCCAAGCAGTATATACCTGTCGCGTTCAATGCAGACGCATCCCTATACCGATCCGCTGACGATCTCAGACCGTTCCGGGGAGCCCTATCAAATTGCACAGATTAATACTCAGTTCTCTCATTCGACGCGATTGCCTTCAGGCAATATTTTCAAAGGCACAGTAGTGCGCGTCCGGGCCTTTAAGGAAAACGCCATACCAAGCCGCACGGCAACGAACACCTATTTTGTCAATCCCGCTATAAAGACTCGCTATGCGCTGCCGATTATTTCCATTGCGACCAATGAGGATAATCTGTTTGAGTATACAAAGGGCATTTATACGGCCGGCAAAGTGGCGGATGAATGGAGGAACGCCAATCGATATGACACATGGAATGAGGGAAAGCGCGCCAATTACAGTCAGCGAGGGATCGAATGGGAGCGTCCGGCGCATTTCGAGATGTACTCATCCGGAGGAACGGCTCTGCTTTCGCAGGATATCGGCGTGCGCATTCACGGCGGCTGGAGCCGCGCCTGGGTTCCCAAGTCGCTTCGGCTCTATGCGCGAAGCGAATACGATACAGAAAACGCTTTTGAGTATCCGTTTTTCATGGGGCTTGAAAAGCGAGGCGAGCCAGGCGTTCCATTGACCGCATTTCGTCGCCTGATTCTGCGCAACTCGGGCAATGATTACTATCAGTCGTATTATCGCGACGCTCTGATGCAGAGATTGGTCAAGCATCTTCCAATCGATACTATGGATTATTTGCCGGTTCTTCATTTCATCAATGGCGAATACTGGGGCCTGATTAATCTTCGGGAGCGATATGATGATGATTATTTGCAAATGCATTACGGCATCGACCGGAAGGATGCGGTTATTTTATCCGGCGGAACGGCCGAAGTGAATACCGGCGTATTGAATGACCGAACCCATTTTATCAATACCATCAATTATGCCTTGAGCAACAATCCCGCACAGACTGTTCATTATGAATGGCTTCGGCAGCGCATCGATACGGATAATCTGGCGATGTACTATGCCGTACAGATATATTTCAATAACCAGGACTGGCCGCACAACAATATCGATTGCTGGCGCAAGCGGACGGATGCCTATGAACCGTTGGCTCCGCGCGGGCAGGATGGACGCTGGCGCTGGCTGCTGTATGATACGGATTTCGGATTCGGACTCTATGATAGTTATACGAATGATTCACTGGGACGAGTTCTGAACAATTCATTGTCCGAACACAATCGACTTTTTAATCGATTGATCCTGAATGCGAATTTCCGAAGCGCCTTCATCAATGCTTTAGCGGACAACCTTAATACTTCGTTTAAGCCGGCTCGCGTGACGGCGATGATCGACGAGATGGAAGCAAAGATCCAGTCCTCCCGCAGCGAACACAACAACCGATGGCAGGTCAGCATCGGCGAACGCGCAGAAATGAAAACATTTGCCATACAGCGTCCGGCAGTGATGCGGTCGCATATTCTGGCTCATTTTGGCCTTTCGGGTACGTATAATTTGACTGTATCACGAAATGAGGACTGGGGGCATGTCCAGGTCAACAATATTTTAATTAATGAAAAGACCCCCGGTATAAATGCCGCAGCGCCTTATCCCTGGACAGGGCAGTATTATAATTCTGTCCCTATCGTCTTGCGTGCGCTGCCGCGGCCGGCATGTCGATTTTCACACTGGGAGGACATTCCGTCTGGGCTGGATCCATTCTCGGAAACGCTGACTCTGACTTTGGCTGAGGATGCATCTGTGACGGCCGTGTTTAAGACAACGTCGCTGCTTCATTACTGGAGTTTTAACAACGCAGATTCGCTTCTGAGCCCGACCTATACGTACGGGGGGGCTGTCGCAACAGTTCAGCCCGGCCCGACAACCGAGACGCTTGCCGACATCGGTCAGGGTTTTGAGGGGGCCAATGAACGACTGGGCGAGGCCATAGGATCGCATTTGCGCATTAATAATCCGCTGGGTTCAACGCTAACGCTGAGTATGCCGACGACAGGATATGAACAGGTTGTTGTGACGGTCGAAACACGACGTTCCGGGCAGGGGGCCGGCAAGCAGTTAATTTCCTACAGCACAAACGGCTGGATTTTTACGCCTTTTGAAACAATCGCCGTTTATGACGATATCCCTGCATTGCATATATTTGATTTCAGCGGCATAGCGGGCGTTGATAATAATCCGAACTTTGCCGTTCGCATTTCTTTTGCCCAGGGAGCCGGCGGAGGAAAGGGGAATAATCGCTTTGATAACATTACGATGGACGCCGTTGCGCTGCCCGGAACCAATCAGCCGCCGAGACTAACTCGGGCGCTGCGGTTTAGGCAGGGGGTGGAAAACATTCCAATAGAGATTGATTTGGCGTCCTATTTTATGGATCCCGAAGGCCAGACGCTGCTCTTTTCCGCCTGGGTTGATAAACCGTTTGTAGTTGAACCTTCTATTTGCGGCACAACAATGACCTTGTCGCCTCTGTACCGAGGCGATGCAACCATTACGGTTCAGGCCGATGACGGACACAACACGCCGGTAAAGAGTTCTTTCAGGGTTCTCATCTGCCCAAGGGCCCATTTATTGTGCGAGGGATCGTTTGAATTCGGCTTCTGGTCGGCCAGTCAGCCGGAGAATGCCTACCCGCAGCATATTCTGTTTTTGCAGAGCGATAGATCTGATCCGGACAGGAGTGCGCCGCTGCTTCATCCTTATTTTATACCGCACGAGGGAGACGACGGTTATCATGCCGACGATCAGAGCGTCATTGGATTTCCATATATGACGACGGGACGATCTCGGCTGAACGGCCTGAATGAAGACGGCATATCTTTTATCAATACCGGCCGACAGCGAGATCTGGGTGGGATGCTGGCGGCCCTGGATACTACGGCGGTGGAAGCCGTCGAGTTGAACTGGTTGTGTCAGACGCTGCTCCAGAATTACCGTCAATATGGTATTTGCCTGCAATATCGGATTGGATCCGCCGGATCATTTGAGGATCTGATTGATGGAGGCAAGCCGGTGGAGTATCTCAGCGGCGCCACCGGACACACACAGACCTTCGGTCCGGTTTGTTTGCCGCCTGCGTTAATGGGAAAACCTAATTTGCAGTTGTTGTGGCGATATTATTATGTTGGCGGCTCAAGCGGCGCTCGGGCTCAAATTCGACTGGATGATATAACGGTCACAACTCCGATCTTTCCGTACGGCGGTCAGCCGCGGGATATTCCTGGCAGGATTGAGGCCGAGGAGTTTGATGTAGGCGGCCAGGGTCGGACCTACTACGATACCACTGCCGGAAACAGCGGGGGTCAGTACCGCCCCAACGTCAATGTCGATATCGCAAAGATTATTGACGGCAGCGCCGGCTATGCAATCGTCGATATTCAGGATGGAGAATGGCTGACCTATACCGTCAATAGTATGGCAGCTCATAAAGATGTGTATGCACGTGTCGCTTCGGCGCAGGAAGGCGGGCGGATTCTGGTTTGGCTGGACGACGATTTGCTGGCTACTGTCAATGTGCCTAATACCGGCTCTTTGGATACGTGGAAGACCATTTCTACGACCTCTCTGCCGTTGCCGGATCGTCAGGGGGCAACTCTCAAACTGGAGTTTGTCGGCACGGGATTTCGTTTGAACTGGATTGCATTCCAGAATCAATCGCCTTATCTGGGCTATGC
>JAKJEN010000111.1 GCA_022705405.1 Planctomycetota bacterium
CTGGTCGTGGATGAGAACGCAGCCAAAGGGCTGATTCTCAATGCTCGGCTTCTGTGGACTTTTTCGGCGCTGGCCCGGTTCTCCGGAGAAGACCGATGCCTGGAAATGGCTCACTATGCTTATCAGACGCTGATACGCGACTTCTGGGATTACCGTTACGGCGGCGCTTTCTGGTCGATTCACAAAGGCAAGCCCCAATGCGCTCAAAAAAAGATCTACGGGCAGGCCTTTTTGATTTATGGATTGGCCGAATATTTTCAGCTGACCGAAAATCCCCAATGCCTGGCTTATGCCAAAGAACTCTTTGACCTGATTGAAACCAGCGCCTGGGATAAGAAAAAAGGCGGATATTTTGAAGTCGCAGAGCAGGACTGGTCGCTTTCGGACAAACAGCAGCTCAGTAAGGAAGATTTAGTCGCCCCCAAATCCATGAATACTCACCTGCATATTCTGGAGGCCTATACAAATTTATATGTTGTCTGGAAGTCGCCTCATCTGGAAAGGCAGTTAGACCATCTATTGGAGATATTCTGCCGACATATCGTAGACCCGGAAACTAATCATTTTCGGTTGTTTTTTGATCGAGACTGGAAGGCTCTGACTGGCCGGATCTCATTTGGTCATGATATCGAAGGCAGCTGGCTGCTGGACCGGGCGGCGGAAATCTTAAACCATCCCTCTCGAACGGAAATAATCAACCCGCTTTCCTTACGCATCGCGCAGGCCGTTTTGAAAAAAGGCATGGATTACGATTTTGGGCTCCTGTATGAATCGGATGGAAACGGGCATATCAACGCAGAAAAGCATTTCTGGTGCCAGGCCGAGGCGGTGGTAGGATTTTTAAACGCCTGCCAGAAAAGCGGACAGACTTTTTATTTTGACACGGCCTGGAACCTTTGGCAGTTTATTGAAAACTACCAGATTGACAAAGCAAATGGAGAATGGTTTTGGAAGCTGGACGCTGAAAGACGGCCGGATATGTCTATGCCTAAAATATCGGAATGGAAATGTCCTTACCATAATAGCCGGGCCTGTATTGAATCCATCCAGCGACTGAATGAACTCTTACTATCGCCTTTAGCCAAGAAAGAGATTTCCTGCCGATGAAAAAACAACCCTTTGAACTGTTTAAACAGCAACAGGAAAAATATCAGCAGCTGGTCCAACAAAAGAACAGGCCCGTCGATAGCGTCAACGGCATATATCAGAGATACACATCCCCTGTTCTGACCGTTGAGCATGTGCCTCCAACCTGGCGTTTTGATCTGGACCCGATCCGCAATCCATACGGCCTGGAACGGCTCTCTGTCAATGCTGTTTTCAACTCCGGGGCGATTAAACTACAGGACCGTTATCTGCTGATGGCCCGTGTAGAGGGGGCTGATCGGAAGTCTTTTTTTGCCGTGGCTGAGAGTAAATCTCCTGTCGATCAATTTACCTTCTGGGACTATCCGGTGGTGATCGACGAGTTGGATACTGCAGAAACCAATTGGTATGACATGCGGCTTGTACAGCATGAAGACGGCTGGATCTACGGCCTGTTCTGCGTGGAATCCAAAGATCCCCAAGCCCCGCAAAGCGATACATCCTCGGCTGTGGCCGCCGCCGGAATCGCTCGAACCCGCGATCTGATAACGTGGCGCCGACTGCCCAATCTTCAGACGCCCTCCCCTCAGCAGCGAAACGTAGTGCTGCACCCTGAATTTATCGACGGACAGTACGCCTTTTATACGCGGCCGCAGGATGGATTTATTGAAACCGGTTCCGGAGGCGGAATTGGCTGGGGGCTGACAAAGGATATTGAAAACCCGCGTCTGTCTAAGGAAATGATTATCGATGAAAAGATCTATCACACCATTAAAGAGGTCAAAAACGGACTGGGGCCGGCTCCTTTGAAGACGCGGCACGGCTGGCTTCAATTGGCTCACGGAGTCCGCAATACCGCTGCCGGCCTTCGTTATGTGCTTTATCTTTTTATGACGGATCTGAAAAAGCCCTGGGTAGTAACGCATATGCCGGGCGGATATTTTATGGCGCCGCAGGATCAGGAGCGCATTGGGGATGTATCTAATGTTCTCTTTAGCAACGGCTGGATTCTCGATGAAGATCAAACGGTTTATATCTATTACGCTTCTTCTGATACTCGTATGCATGTAGCGGCCAGCCCGCTGGATCGGCTGATCGATTACGTGATGAATACGCCGGAAGATCCGGGGCGAACGTCGGCCTGCGTGCGCCAGCGAATGGAAATGATTCAGCGAAATCTTAACCGGCTCAAAAAAATAGGTCCTGCCTAATACGCATTGTTTCTATCGATACATCGCCGGCAAATCCGACAGAAACACGGTAAAAGGATCCTCGTAAAACTGTATAAAATTCTCCTCGCTGCGATGGCCCGGATAAGGCGCAAAGAAATGCTTGGGGTTTCCATTTCGCCAGAGGCACACCCACACAATTTGACGAGTTTTTTCATTGGCCTGCAAAGCCCTGAGCAGGACTTGGGTAAACCACGTTGGATCCGGTATAAGGTTGGCGCCGGTTTCTGTTAGTGCGGCAATTTTTCCTTTTTCGGCCGCCAAATCGGCCAGAATTTCCAAATTGCCGACTGCGCTGCTGTGAGTTCGGGCCGTTTTGAATAAGCGGTAATTATCCATCCCGAGCACATCCACATAGTCATCGCCGGGATACCGTTCGAGATATTCCTTATAAGTTTTAACCGCATCCGGTGAATAACAATACAGAAACTGGTGCATTTGCTTTTCCTGGCGAAAGTAATCAACCGTAAACCGCCAAAGTTGAATAAACTGCTCGACTGAGCAGGATTTGGCCGACCACCAGAACCAGTGTCCGTTGTGCTCATGGAAAAAACGGAGGATGATTGGAATCGGTTCGCCCTTAGGGCCTTGAATGTTCAAAAACGCAGCCGCTCGATTCAGTGCGGCAAGGTATTGCGAGTGAAGATCGCCGCCCGGAAGAATGCGTTCTACTGCCGCTGTTGTATCCCAACAATGGTTTCCGGTAGCCGGATTGCGCATGTGCCAGCTGATTGTATTGATTCCGTTTTTTTCATAGACCCGCCGGATCCAGGTCCGCATCTGATCAAAAGGAACTTCATCAATATTCAGGTCTTCTGAGGAACCTTCCCCCAGATCCCATCCAAAAACCGACGGAAAATCTCCGCAGACTTTATAAATATCGCTGTCAAACTCATGCCCCTTCCAGTTAACCCCATACGCCAGTGTCTCCTGATGTCCAAAAAGAACTCCTTGGCCGACAAACTGCTTTAAATTACGATAGAGGGCCGCCGCCTCCGGAGTGATTTGGGGATCAGAGGGCATTCCCGCTTGAACCTTCTGAGAGGGAGCTGTTTCCGGTTCGTCCGATCTATCATCTGAACTGTTTAAAAGGCACAGCGCTGTCAAGAAAACCTGTATAAAAAAACATGTCGCGGCGAATGATTTCATTACGGCGCCTGATAGGCAAAGGGTCTGTCTTTGGCATACCACTGTTTCAAAACGTCTTCCGCCGGCTTGCAATAGATTTCAAAGCCGACCTGCTTTGAGGCCTCTTGACAAGGCGGCAAAACAGACGGCCAGGCCCACCAGGTAAACCCCATAAACCAGGGTTCATCCCAGAACATTTCCAAAACCGCCTGATAAAAATCGGCCTGTTCCTGTCCATCGTATATTAAGTCAGGACTCGAGTGCTGCCAGGGCGTTCGAGAAACGCCTTTTGCGCTGCAAATACCGCATTCAATAAAAAATAGCGGCTTTTTCCAGCGGCGGCTGACCTGGCGAAGTTCGTCGCGAACCAGTTCCCAGGCAATCCGCAGATCTTCTATCGCAACCTGGTAATCCGATTGATCCGCTCCTTCAATCCCGGCCGCCTGCATGTAATTACCAAGGGGATAATAGCCGCTCATGCCGATTACATCAAGAGCATCCCAGAAACGCACTTCTTGTTCTCTGCCGTGATTGGCGTTATAGGTCAAAAGGCCGCTGTATAGTTTTCGGGCTTCCCAAATCAACTCCCTCCACTTCTGCTCAAACGGCTCAACTGAATTCATTTCGCAGCCAATACAAAACATCTCACAGCCGGTCTGCTGAGCAATTCGAATATAATGCAAAATGAAAGCGTTATACGCATCCCACCATTTTGCCCATTCGGCCAGGTTCTGGCGGCCCTGGTCGTTGGTAAATTCAATCCACGCCCTCCAGATCGAATCCTGACAATTGACCATGGGCTTGAGAACGATCTTCAAATGGTTCTCTCGGGCTATTTGAATCGCCTGCAAAAGCATCTCATCCGGAAAGTCGGCCTTTGAGCCCCATCGAATGGAGGGAGTATTGAATGTTTCCAGATCCGCCATAATGGCCAGACAGACATAATCGGCATGGGTTTGCGTCATCTTTTGCATCGACTCCCTGAGTTGCTCGGTTGCCTTAGGGGTTAGATGAGGCACAATCAGAGTATGGCCTTTGATAAATTCATATTGGCTTGCGGAGTCAGTTTTGAATTCTGATTTACCGGCCGTACCTTTTAGAAAAGCCAGCACAGCATCCAGACAGTCAGGGATACCGGATTGTCTTGAAATTTTAATTATCAGTCCTTCATCTGTTTTTAAACACTTCTCAAAAGAGGTATCCCAAATCTTCAAACCTGCCAGCTGACTGTAGGATAGGGCCAGGGCATAGGGCTGCCCTTCATAGGCATTGTACCAAGAGGCATGGCCTAAATGGGCAGCGATTGTTTTTCCGGAAAGAATATATAGAGCGTGGGTGGTAAAAACAAAAAGCGTTCCTTCCGTACGGTATCGGTCACTGTCCGCCAGGATAAACGATTCTCCCGGTATAAAACGACACAAGTTTCGAAGTTCATCCTTGGCAACTGCGCTCTTGTGAGGCAGCGGAATGACATATCGAGGAGGATATTTCGGATAATTATTCTCAATTACCTGGATTAGCTCTGGCTGGATATGTTCGCGCGGCGCTTTTTCCATAATTGTCTGTGTGGATTTGTTAATCTCCGCTGCAAGTTCTGAGAAAGCCGATACATTGGACGCTTCGGCCGCTGCCGGTTGTTGATAACCCTGAAAACAGCCGGCCATAAATAAAAAGGGGATAAAAACAGCTGGCAATGAATAACCATAGTTCTTATGACTCATTGGCTTCTCCTGCTTTCAAGAAAAAAAATAACCTCGGATAAATTCTCGACTTATACGGTTTATTTCGTCCCGATTATAAGATTTATTCCTGTTCCTGAGAATGATTTAGTACCGTCCGAAACGGAAAGGCCTGACATTACTTGCGTTTGAGTCTATCAGACCTTTCTTTTATCTGCAAGCGGCAGATGATTTTCCGGTTTATTATGCCTCTGTCAACCTGCTTTAGATGTTTGGCAGAGGTCTTACTTGACTTTGAAGGTGTTAATCTGGTATAATTAAAGTCTGGAATACGAGGGTAAAAATACAATTATGAAGTCTCAGCAAATAGGCATAATTTTGATCATTGATGGCTCCGATGACTTTTTGTGGTCGGACATATCGCCTATTTTTGACGGCTTGATGGGGATTTGTGAAAGGTGCGGGCATTTATATGAAGCCATCAGCATACTGTCCGGTACGCCGGAGGGAACGCCGGTTACTATAGCAGGCATGGCTTATGAATTTATGAAAGAAACTGGATCTTTTTTTGCTTTTTTAAATAAGTACCCCAATCTCTTTTGCATTGCACTGGATCCTGTCGGCCGCGATTACCCCTACCCGTTGAGGCAGGCAATTTGGCACGGGCAGTTTCTTGTATGTCGATCCAAAGAAGATCTGCTGCATGCCCTGTTGTGGACGGTAGAAAATTCCTGTCAAAGAACGATCCTATCGCCTCAGACCAAAGGCCCAAAGCCCCTTGAGCGCAGTGAGTATCAGCTAAGTCAGGAAGAAATGGATGCGCTGTTTAACCCCTTAATCGCCGATGACGAAGTCCAATAAAATCTTGTTAATTGGAAATGCAAAAAAGGCCTTTGGGATTTCCCCAAAAGATTTAAACGGAGTCACCGTTTGCGATTCTGTTCTGATTGGCATTGAGCAAACTCAAAAAATTCAATTTCATGAAATTTTTATTGTTTTGTCAAGTATTTCGGGGCAGATTCAACAGGCGCTGCAAACCCTTCGGCAAAGCAATCCTCGCGCCCGTTTGACCTTGCTGGCCCAAATGCTCGAGGAACCCTTGGCCATGGGTCTTGTGCGAAATGATGGCGCCGGCCGCCCTCTTGCCGATGATTATCAAATCTGTCCGATTCTTCCTGAAACGATCTTTACAATATCAACTCAACGGCCTGCTGAACCGTTGACCTCAGAAAAAGAGCTGGAGTACCAGAAGCGCATCCGCCAACTGGAAATGCTGGCAACCGAGGATGATTTGACCGGACTGAAAAACCGGCGATATTTAAATCAATTTCTTGCACAAATCCTTTCGCTGGCTCGGCAATACCATTTTCAGGTGACTCTGCTTCTTTTCGACATCGACAATTTTAAGCAGTATAATGATCTTTTCGGTCATGCTGTCGGCGACGATGTCCTCATCCAGGTAGGGAAAATGATCCGCCATTGCTGTCGAGGACACGATGTGGTGTCGCGCATGGGCGGAGATGAATTTGCGGTCGTATTTTGGGATCTGCCGGAAAAACAGCGGCCGGCCGAAGAAAAAGAAGAGAAGGCCATTGAGCGGCGTAAAGCAGATCGTAAGCATCCGCGAGAAACCCTGTTTATGGCCGAGCGTTTTCGAAATGAAATCGCAGCGGCAAAATTTCCTTTGCTGGGCCCCAGCGGACAAGGAAAGTTAACAATCAGTGGTGGGCTGGCCTCTTTTCCGACTGACGGCAAAACTGCGAAGGCCTTGATTGCTCGTGCGGATGAGGCCATGCTTGAAGCCAAACGACAGGGAAAAAATCAAATTGTAATCATTGGGGAAAAGAACAATTCTTCACCGCAGCCCCTTTTGGATACGGCTGCCGGCTCTATGCCTGCCCTTGAGAAAAAACAAGAATCGAAGACGACCGCAAAAACAAATCAAAAAGAGAAAAGAAAAAAACCAGCGTCTTCTGCAACTCGTATAAAGTCCGCATCGACCGCCGGCCGTAAAAAAAAACTATAAAATTGAAGCCAGCGGAACAACCCCCTCGCTGAGCAACTGAACATTATAATATCGACTCAAATCAAATGTTAAGATGCAGCCGTGGCTGTGTTCGGAGGCAAGAATCAAGGCATTGTCTCCGGCGATGCACCATCCATCATCCTGGGGTTGATGTCCCAGCACGAAAACATCTACCTCCAGTTTTTGGGCCAGGCGATTGAGCGTTTCGGCGCTGTGATGCCTGCCCCAGGTTAATTGGTACACCGAATGAGGTCGCCGAGTATCAGCTACCGTATAAGGACGATTGAAGATATCCGTATCGAATGTATTGAGATCTCGATCTGCCGGCAGAGAATGAGAAATCCAGATTTTGTTTGGACATTTGACGCTTAACGGCTGAGACATCAGATATTGAACCAGGGCTTGCTGGACCTGATCGTAATGTTCCTTGTACTGCCGCTTCATTGCCTCCCGCATAGCCGCGTTCATTTCTTTTCCATTTTTTATAACGCTTCCTTCATTGATAACGGCCGTGTCATGATTGCCCAGAAGCGTATGCACTTGTCCGGGATAAAGCAGTTTATAGCGTATGGCATCCAGCAGCAGCCGATATGACAGACAACCCCCATATTTGTCCTCCGGCCCGCCGTGAAGGATCTCTTGAAAAATGACGTGTGTTTCAGGATGGTTTTCAAGATCTGCATAGTCGATAATTTTTTCAAAATGTCGCCTGTGACCGTGCAGATCCCCCACG
Source organism: Planctomycetota bacterium (assembly GCA_022705405.1). Taxonomy (GTDB): domain Bacteria; phylum Planctomycetota; class Phycisphaerae; order Sedimentisphaerales; family Anaerohalosphaeraceae; genus JAHDQI01. The sequence continues at coordinate 7,882 of JAKJEN010000111.1, forward strand.
ACAATCACCCTCCCCTGATCGGGTAAATAAATGACATTGCCCTGTCGATAGGGGTCGATATAATTGGCTTCAGCCCCCTTGAGATACAGTTGTTTGGTCTGCTGTGGCATTGGCCTGTGTACGCGTTCCGAAAATTTCTCGAATCATCACATCGAGTCGGGCAATAATCTCTGACATATTAGCAGGTCTGTCGGCCGGGCGTTCCTTCACGCATTCCATCACCAAGTTGGACAGACTGACCGGAATTTTCTTATAAATCTCATTGGGCGATTTACATTCCATCGAAGAAGGCATGGAAAATCCATACTCATTTTTTTTGGGGATCAGGGTCGGAACATTTTTCCCCGTCAGCGCCCAGTACATCGTTGCCCCAAGATTAAAAATATCCGTTCGATGGCTCAGATGCTCTCGGCGGACCTGTTCCGGAGCGATATAATCGGGGGTACCCTGAATTCTCTTTTTAACCTCGCCGATTCTGCAGCTTTGCCCGAAATCAATAATCTGAATGGATCCTTTTTTGCTAAACAGGATATTATTGGGTTTGATATCGCAATGCACAAAACCTTTCTGGTGCATCGCGTTAAGCGCCGTTGCCACCATGCGGAAAACCAGCAGGACATCGCCCAGACTAATGCCGGGAAGATCCTCCAGACTCTGGCCGTCAAAATATTCCATTGTAAGCAGCAACTCTTGTGTTCTTAAGAGCTTGCGTTTTTTGATAAGACGGTGGCACTTGCG
>JAKJEN010000112.1 GCA_022705405.1 Planctomycetota bacterium
GGGGTTCCTGAAGGTCTCATGTCCTTGTTATCGGACATTCAGTCCTGTTTCGTTTAACTTTTCAAAGATCAATAATAGGATTTCTTTAATATACCATAAATTTTCAATAAATCATTGACTCTTTGGTTCAATCGCCTACACTAATTGCCGAAGAATGAAGGACGGAATAGTAGGAGAAGAATTCACAGAGAAGATCCATGGACGAAAAAATTCAAGAGATTCGATCCTTTATAATCGACACGTTCCTATTCGGGGACGATTCAGTATTGAAGGAAGATACCTCATTTCTCCAGGAAGGAATCATTGATTCCACAGGTTTCCTTGAGCTGATTTCCTATCTTGAGTCGCATTTTGACATCAAAATACAGGATGACGAGCTGATTCCGCAGAATCTTGACTCCCTCAGGAATATAGGCCAATTTCTGGAACGTAAACTTACATGTGTGGAATAACCGGAATTTGCGGCCTTGGGAAACCCATTTACCCCCAGTTGAATGATCTGCTTCCTATGATTCACACCCTTCGCCACCGAGGGTCGGATCAATTCGGTTATTATCTGGATGACTGGGCGGCGCTGGGACATGGACGCCTGAGCGTAATCGACCTGGATTCAGGTTCACAGCCGCTTTCCAACAAAGACCAGTCTGCCTGGATAATCTCCAGTGGAGAGATTTTTAACAGCTCCGAATTGCAAGATAACCTGCGCCAAAAGGGACATGAGTTTATAACCCCTTCTGACACAGAAGTTTTGCTTCATCAGATAGAGCAAAACGGCCCTGACGGGCTGGCCGAGCTGAACGGTCAATATGCCTTCGCCGTATGGAACAGCCGCAAAAAAGAGCTGCTCCTGGTTCGAGACAGGGTCGGCATTCTTCCTCTTTTTTATACGATTCAAAATGATCGACTTCTGTTTGCCTCTGAAATTAAGGCCCTGTTCGCCTGCCCGCAAGTTCCCCGCCGACTGGACCCCCAGGCGCTGGATCAGATTTTTACTTTCTGGACTACATTGCCCGGCAAAACCGCCTTCCGGAATATCCTCGAACTGCCGCCGGGGCATTATCTTCATTTGAAAAACGGAACGGCAGACGTTCGTCCTTACTGGTCGCTGACTTTTGCGGCTCCTTCAGAATACTCGCCAAAACCGATCGAGGAACTAACCGAGCAAATAAAGGCCCTCCTGACCGACTCGATCCGTATTCGACTAAGGGCCGATGTCCCAATCGGCTGCTACCTCAGCGGCGGGCTGGACTCCTCCGGCATCGTTTCCACCATCGTAAAGAATTTCGACAGCCGGATCCGCACCTTTGGGATACGCTTTGAAGAGGCGGATTTCGATGAAGGCGATTCTCAATCTTGCATCGTGGATTATCTGAAAGTCAACCACACCGAAGTATTTGCCGATAATCACACCCTCGGGCAAAACTTCCCGGCGATCCTCTGGCATACGGAAAAACCAATCCTTCGCACGGCGCCGATTCCTATGTTTTTGCTGTCTCGCGCCGTTGGCGATCAGGGGTTTAAGGCGGTCCTCAGCGGGGAAGGCGCCGATGAAATTTTCGGCGGTTACAACCTCTTCCGCGAAGCCAAGATCCGCGCCTTTCTGTCCCGCCAGCCCAACTCTCCCAGACGCCGTCAAATGCTTGCCGATTTATACGCGTACATCTTCAAAGATCCTCGTATTAAAAAAACCCTTCCGGAATTTTTTGCCAGAGACAGCGCACAGACAGGCGATCCTTTTTTTTCCCATCAAATCCGATGGCAAAATACCGCAAGAATTAAACTCTTTTTCTCGGAAGATCTTCGTCAGTCGATCGGCCGATATAATCCGCTCGATGAACTGCGCGGTCAGTTGCCGGCCGATTTCTCCTCCTGGGACATCCTTTGCCGCGCACAATATCTGGAGGCCGTCCTGTTCCTGAGCGGCTACCTGTTATCCTCGCAGGGAGATCGGATGGCCTCGGCGCACTCCGTCGGACTGCGCGCGCCCTATCTGGACCATCGAGTGATTGAATGGATGGCCTCTGTGCCGCCTCGATGGAAGATTTTCGGCCTCAACGAAAAATACCTCCTGAAACGAGCGTTTCGCCGGATCCTGCCGGAATCTATCATCAGCCGTCCCAAACACCCTTTCCGAGCGCCCATCCGCCAGACTCTGCGCCCAACCGAAACTCTTTTTCGGGATTTGATCGAAGATCCGGTTCTGACTTGCGGCCAACTGTTCGATCCCAAAAAAGTGAAAAATCTGATCCGAAAAAGTGAAAACTCCGCCGCTTTCAGTGAAACTGAAGGAATGGCATTGGCCGGTATTTTTTCAACCCTGCTCATCCAGAAGCAGTTTATCAATCAGTTCCCGCCGATACCCGAACAAGCCCCCTCCTTTACAGTAAAGGTAGACAAACGAACGTCAAAGCCAGTATAATCTTTACGATGAAAGAATCCGTATTCGTACATGATTTTCTGGAAGCCGCACAGGAGCAATTTCCTGACAAGGATTTTTTGATCTGCGGCTCAGACCGCTATACATACCGGCAGATCTACCGGCAAAGCCGGATCCTGGCGGCTCAACTGATGAATCTGGGTTTGCAAAGAGGGGACCGGGCGGCGATTCTCATGGACAATTCCGCGCAATCGGTAATCGCCTTGTATGGGATCCTGATGGCCGGCGGCGTATATGTCATGATCAACAGTACGATCAAGGGACCCAAACTTCGTTTTATTCTCGAAAACAGCGGGGCAAACATCCTGATTTCTCACCTAAATAAAGCGGTCGTCGTCCAAAATGCCGTTCGCCAGATGACTCCTCAACCCCTTCTGATCTGGGTAACCGGCGGCCGGAAGATTCCACAACCTCTGGCCGATTTAGCCCCAAGTCAGGACTGGGGTCAACTTTTGAAAAACCCTCTTCCTTCTCCATCTTTTCTATTTCCTCGCCTGATCGACCAAGATCTGGCCTCTCTGATTTTTACCTCCGGTTCTACCGGAATGCCTAAAGGCGTTATGCAGCCGCATTATAAAATGGTCAGTGTCGCCAAAAGCATTATTTCCTATCTGGAAAACACGCACGAAGATGTCATCCTCAATGTCCTGTCTTTGGCCTTCGGCTACGGAATGTACCAGGTTCTCATGGCCGCCATGTTCGGGGGAACCGTAGTTCTCGAAAATTCGTTTATCTACTTTCACGAAATCCTTCAGAAAATCCCCGCCAACCGAATTACCGGCTTTCCGGTTGTGCCGACGGTTCTGGCCATGTTGTTTAAAATTCAGGATCTTGGCCAATACGATTTTTCTTCGCTTCGCTATCTGACCAATGCCGGAGCCGCCCTGCCGACTGTCTATGCCGGTAAGCTTCGCGCCCTCTGGCCTCACATTAAAATTTATCCCATGTACGGCCTGACTGAATGTGTGCGCGTCTGCTACCTTCAGCCCCAATATGTGGATGAACGCCCCGATTCGGTCGGCTCGGAGATTCCAAATTGCCGCGCATGGATCGAACGGCCCGACGGCAGCCCCGCTTCCCCCAACGAAATCGGACAACTGGTCGTGGAGGGCAGCAACGTCATGCCGGGCTATTGGAAAGATCCGGACCTCACAGCCAGGGTCTTCCGACCCGGCTCTCGTCCGGGACAGATTCGTCTCTACACCGGCGATCTCTTTAAAAAAGATCCCGATGGCTTTCTTTACTTTGTCAGCCGACAGGATGATATGATCAAAAGCCGCGGAGAGCGGGTCAGCCCGCTGGAGGTCGAAAACATCCTGCTGGGCATGGAAGAAATCGAGGAAGCCGCCGTCATCGGCGTTCCCGACGAAATCTTCGGGCAAGCCGTCAAATGCTTTCTTGTCAAAAAGAACTCCGCCAACTTGACCGAAAAAGAAGTTTTCCGCTTCTGCAGCGAAAATATGGAAAATTACATGATTCCTAAATACGTCGTTTTTTTAAGCGAAATCCCCAAGACCCCCAATGGAAAAGTAGATAAAAAATTGCTCCAGGAATTACAGGAGGCCTAAGCGATGAAGCATTTTTCTCCGGACTTGCTGAAACTCGATTACGACCGCACGGTCCAGACAATCGTCGGCGCCATCCGAAAAGCCCTGCGCAACGACCTCAAACGAAAGGGATTGGTGGTGGCCGTCTCCGGCGGCATCGACAGTTCAACGGTGGCCGCTCTTTGCGTAGAGGCCGTTGGAAAAGAACGCGTCTTCAATCTGTTGCTGCCGGAACAGGATTCCTCGCCCGAAACCTACCGCCTGAGCCGAATGATTCCCCAGCATCTCGGCACAGAATACATCGAGGAAAACATCACCCCGATCCTGGAGGCCTTCGGCTGTTATCGACGGCGGGACGAGGCGATCCGACAAGTGGTCCCGAAGTTCGGCCCGGGCTGGAAATCCAAAATCGTCCTGCCCGATCTCAAAGATTCCAACACGCTGCGTCTGTTTTCCGTCATAGCCGAATCGCCCGACGGACGCGTCATCAAAGAACGACTGACGCCTCAGGCCTATCTGGGCATTGTTGCCGCCACCAATTTCAAACAGCGAACCCGAAAAACCCTTGAATATTATCATGCCGACCGGCTCAACTACGCCGCCACCGGAACGCCCAACCGGCTCGAATACGACCAGGGCTTTTTCGTCAAAGGCGGCGACGGGCTGGCCGACATCAAACCCATAGCCCATCTGTACAAAACCCAGGTCTACGCCCTGGCCCGCCATCTGGAGCTGCCCGATGAGATCTGCTCCCGCCTGCCCACCACCGACACCTACTCGATGCCGCAGTCCCAGGAGGAATTTTATTTCTCCCTGCCCTACGACAAAATGGACCTCTGCCTGTACGGACTCAATAACGGCTATACGCCCGATCAGGTGGCGCCCTCTGTTGAACTGACTCCGAAGCAGGTCCAGTGGGTCTATGACGATATCAGACAAAAACGCCAAACCACACGATACCTGCACCTGAAGGCGCAATTAATCGAGCCGATCCATGAAATCGAATAAGCAGCGCACCAAACCGGCGGCCCTGACGGCCGGAATACTGGTTCTGCTGGCCATTGCAGCGGCAGGACTCTTCTTTTCTCGTCAAAGGACTCGAATTGATATGACACAGACATTCTCTCTTCCGAAACTTGCAGACCTGCCGGATGCCCAATGGCAGCTCCTGTCCAAGAAAAAAATCTTTTTCGCCCACATGTCCGTCGGGTTTAACATCCTCGAAGGCGTTCAAAGAAAGCAAAAAGAGACCCCTTCTTTCTCGCTGCGGCCGACAGAACTCAAAGAGCCCTCGGAACTGAAAGCCCCGGGCTTCTATCACAGCACACTCGGACACAACGGCGATCCCTTCTCCAAATTGTGTTCCTTCCGCCAGATGCTTCTGACCCTGAAGGCGTCGGCCCCCGATCTGGCCTTGATGAAATTCTGCTATGTGGATATCTACCCTGAAACGGATGTCGAATCCCTGTTTGCTCAATATCTGCAAACGATCCTGGATCTGCAAAAAGAACTCCCCAACACCCGCTTCCTTCATTGCACTGCGCCGCTGACTTCCGATCCTCTTTCGCCCAAAGAAAAATTAAGGAACGGATTCGTCCCTGGCTGGGCAAAACAACCGAAGAACAATCCAACCGCCGGCGCCATCAATACAACGAGTTGCTTCGAAATGCCTTTCCCAAAGAAACAATCTTTGACATCGCCCAAATTGAATCGATTTCCCCGCAGGGACATCCATGCCTGCGACGGAAGGATACTCCAATGCTCTATATCGGCTATACCAGCGACGGCGGCCATTTAAATCAAACCGGACAGGATTGGCTGGGACAGCAGTTCCTGATCGCCCTGGCCAATAACGTGCAAGAATGATAATCGGCACATTGACCGTTCCTGTCCATCTGCACGGCCTGGGTTCAATCAAGGACAAACGAAAAATCGTCAAGAGCTTGATTGAACGGCTCAAAAGCCGCTTTAACGCCTCCGTATCCGAAATTGAGGCGCTCGACAACAAGCGGCTGGCCGTCATCGGCATCGCCGTGGTCTCCAACGAAGGCCGCTTCGTCGAAGAGCAGATGGATACCATCGTCCAATTCATCCAGCAGGACGGCCGCTTTTTTACCGGCCAAATCCACAGGGAACTCTTTGCCGACAATCACGATCTGCCCCTGATTTAACAGCTGAATGCACGAACCGTTTCATACATCGCCACGATATTCTCCGGCGCCCCATCCGACAAAAACAACTTGCAAACATCGGCCGCTTTAAGTAGGTTATTGCACTTTGATTTAGATTTTCTGGAGTCCATATATGCACAATAATCAAAGGTCCGCTGACTGGGGCGTCATTTTCGATCTGGACGGCACAATGGTATGCAATACCTCATACCACCGCCAGGCATGGTTTGAATTATGCAAGCGGCATAATATCCCGATGGACACAGATCTCTATTACCAGAAGGTCCACGCACGCAGCAATGACAAGATCGTACCCAATCTTCTCGGCGACGGCGTAAGCCAGGCCTTTATCCAGCAAATTGAAGACGAAAAAGAAACGCTTTATCGGAAGATCTACAAGCCCTTTATGAAACCCAATCCAGGCCTTTTGCCTCTTTTAGACGCCCTCAAGACTTCTAACATCCCTTGCGGAGCGGCCACCAACTCCCCCAGAGATAATGTGGATTTCGTCCTCGACGGACTTAATCTTCGGCCGTATTTCAAGTCTGTTTTTTATCGCGACCTTGTAAAGCACGGCAAACCGGATCCGCAACTGCTTCTAAAAACCGCTGAAGGGCTGGGCCTGCCGCCCCAGCGATGTATTCTGTTTGAGGACTCCGCCTCTGGCTTTAAGGCCGCTCGGGCTGCCCAAATGCCATATATTGTCATCACGGCCGGCGCAGACCCCGCCGAACTCAAAGAAGCAGCCGATGCTGCTGCCATTATTGAGGATTTTTCAGATGTTTCTTTGGATTGGCTGGCCGCTGTAAGGATCAAAACCAAGCGTCAGCACAAATCCGCTTGAGCACAAAAACCCTGCGTCTTCTGTCAAAAGAGTATCCTTTTGACAAAGATCGCCCCTTCCTGACTCCCAAAAGCCCTTCTATCATACAATAACTTACGGCGTCATCGGCTTGGCATACACCTGAATCGTCCCGCTGTTGCCCGGATTGGGACCTGTAAACTCCGTATCCTGATCCTCCAGCACAATTCGATACAGCACAGAGTCAGCGACCATACAGTACATCCAATCCATCTTCTCCGACTTGAAAAATTTCTTTGTCAGCGTCTTCCCGGTCGGATCTTCAATCGAACCCCAAATCCCCCCATCTCCTGTATGGCTAAACCCATGCCCCACAACAGCCACCAGAATATACATCGGGGAGCCAAGATCCTTCGCCTCCACCGGAAATTCAAGCCGCCGCTTATCCGGAGAATCAATTCGCCATTGGGTTTCTTCCAGCAGACAATGCGCCTGCATATCCTTTGGATCTGAAAGATGCCCCACGGGAACAGAAACCACCGAATGCTTCTTACCACGCACCGTCACCTGGAAATAATGCGGTTTTTGGCCCAACTGGATCACTTCTTCCGGAATCCACCCGCCTGTTGCGCCAATCGTATAATACTCAATCCCATCCTGATTCCCGTAGTACCGCATCACATGGTCATGGCCGGCAAATACCGCGCTGACATTGCCTGCCTCAACAAGCATTTTATGAATTCGCTGCCAGTCATCTCCATAGTTGCCTCCCTTCCAGCGAGGATGGTGGATAAACAGAAACACCTGGTCTGCCCCTTTGGCCTTCTCGAGCATCTCCTTCAGCCAGGCCGTCTGACGCGGGCTGACCTTCTGCGCTGAGGCTTTATGAAAGGTCCTCTCTCCCGTCTGCGGGTCGCCCTCGTCTCCAAACAACACAATAAACCAGCAATTTTTATGCTTGATGGCATACCAGACCGGACCAAAGACGCGCTCAAAATCGCTTTCATGTTCATCTTCCGGTCTTCCCTCGCCCCGCCAGGCGATATCATGATTACCTGCGGTCGGATACCATGGAACCGTCAGATGCTTCATTATATCCAGATACTCCTGGGCCTGCTGCTCCCAGGACTGTCGCGCATTGTATCCTTGCACCATATCGCCGATAGTAATCACAAAATCCGGCCGCAGCAGGTTAATTTCATCTACCGCCTGCCGCAATATTCCCAGACCCTCAGTTTTACCTGTAGTCCTGTCGCCAAGAATCACAAACGGAAACGACACTTCGTTCCCCGGCGCAGTCAGCGATTTTGCGCCTTGCCGATTGGTTAGAATCTCCGATTCCCCCTGCCCGATACCCCCAATAAAAAGAACAAAAAGAACTCCACACAAACGTTTGCTGGTATTTCCACTCATGCTGCTGCTCTCCCTTTCTGACAAGATTTCTAATTCCCCGGTTCATGCCCAAAGATAAACAGTCTGCGCCCCATTGGCAACCCCAATTCTTGTTTTCAGGGAATTTCCCGATTTTTCCTTGACACAATCCAGGAAAAAGATATAATTGAGATCCGGCATCTGAGGTTTCATCACCTGGCGCATCCGGATTAGAGATTTATAAGTTTGTTTTGGAGAGAAAACCATGAAGACGGATCCTTCTTC
>JAKJEN010000113.1 GCA_022705405.1 Planctomycetota bacterium
TCCGTGAAATACAAAATCTTCGCCCGCTTTCGGCTGAATGGAATCCGGCGCTGCCTGCCGTACGAGCCGACGAAACTGCTCAGGGGCAATTGGTTTGACCAGGAAATCCCAGGCCCCGCTGCGCATGGCCTGCTTGCAGGCGTCAATGGAAGCGGATGCCGAAGTGATGATAACGGGAATGCCTCGGCGGCTGGATTGAACGGCCTCCAAAAGCGAAAAACCATCTCTGTCGCCGCCCAGGTTCAGATCGCATAAAACCAGACAAACCGGTTCGGACTGAAGCCGTTCCATGGCTTCCTGCGTATTCGGCGTCCAGACCACGCGCAAGGTACGACCAAACAGGTCTTCCAGCAGGTCGGCGTGCTGTTTTTCTTCATCGGCAACCAAGATGACCGGTTTCTTTTCCATAGAATAAATCGACTGTCTTTATGGACGCCCGGTTTTGGAGTTTCCTGGGCCAACGGCGCACTTGGCCGCGTTTTCAGGACTATTCCGGCTCAGGACGCTTTGACAAAATCTATTTAACGATCTTTATCTGGCCTATCATGCCCGGCAGACAATCCGCATTTTCGCTGTTTTCCAGCGCTGTCGTTTTGATACTTATCAATTCGTTGATTGTTGTTTTTCTGCGGCTTTCTTTTCAAGCAGGACGGCCTTCCGGCTCAGTTTAAACCGGCCCTGCTCGTCAATCGAAATCAGTTTTACATCAATCATATCGCCCACTTTGCACACATCCTGGACGTTTTTGATATAACTGTCGGACAGTTCGCTGATATGACAGAGCCCCTCAACGCCGGGCGTAATTTCCACAAAAACCCCAAAATCTTTGGCTGCAACCACCTTGGCATTTCGATAAACCCGCCCCACCTGCGGCGGCGTAGTCATCGCCTCAATGATATCTCGGGCAGCCAAATGCCCCTCTCCGCCCACACAACTGATCGAGATTGTCCCGTCTTCTTCAATTTCAATCAGCGAACCGGTCTGCTCCTGAATGTTCTTGACCATCTTGCCCGAAGGTCCGATCACCTTGCCGATATATTCCGGGTCGATCTTAATCGTCACGATCTTAGGCGCATAAGGACTCAGGGCCGGCCGCGGCTGGGCGATTGTCCGCTTCATAATATCCAGAATCTTCAGCCGGGCCTGCCTCGCTCGCTCAATCGCCGCCGACATAATCTCCTGCGCAAGCCCTTCGGCCTTGATATCCAACTGGATCGCCGTAATCCCCTTTTCCGTTCCGGCAATCTTAAAATCCATATCGCCGTAATGATCTTCATCTCCAATGATATCGGTCAACAGTTCGTACCGGTCCCCTTCCGAGACCAGCCCAATTGAGATCCCGGCCACCACATCCTGAATCGGAACTCCGGCATCCATCAAAGCCAGACATCCTCCGCAGACCGTTGCCATCGAGCTGGAGCCGTTAGACTCGGTAATATCCGAGACAATCTTAATCGTATAAGGAAAACTCTCCTCGTTGGGCTTGACCTGGTCCAGCGCCTTTTCTGCCAGCGCTCCGTGACCGATCTCCCGGCGACCAGGCCCCCGTATCGGCCGCACCTCCCCTACCGAAAACGGCGGAAAATTATAGTGCAGCATAAAGTTTTGTCCGTATTCCTCCGTCAGCCCGTCCACCGTCTGCTCATCCCGGCCGGTGCCCAGCGTACAGGAAACCAGCGCCTGCGTTTCGCCGCGTGTAAACAGGGCCGAGCCATGCGATCGCGGCAGCAGACTTACCTGGCATTCAATTGGGCGAATCTCATCAAATCCCCGCCCATCCGGCCGCTTGCCTTCCAGCAGCAGTTTACGGACCTCCGCCCTCTGCACCTGTTCGAGAATCCGTTTGACCTCCGTCAGTGTCGCGCGGGGTTCCTGATCTGTCGGCGCCGCATACGCCGCGACCGTTTGCATGGCAATCTCATTCAGCGCAGCCACCCGCTCGCTTTTTTGGCGAATCTGATACGCCTGTCGATACAGACCGGCGGTTTGCTCGGTTATCTCGCGGACTATCTGTTCATCCAGTTCAACTAGGGAAATCTCTTTTTCCTGTGCACACTTGGCCGCCAGTTCATCTATCAAATCGCACACCTGACAGACCACCTGATGCGCCTCGGCAATCGCCTCAGCTGCCTGGGCGTCCGGAATCTGCTTTGCATCCACCTCAATCATGTTTGCCGCCTGACGACGGCCGGCCAGGACCAAATTAAAGTCGCTCTTTTCCCGCTCCTCGTATGTTGGGAAATACACAGGTTTGCCCTCCACCCGGCTCAGACGACAGGCGCCCAGCGGCCCCATAAACGGCACCTTGCTGATCGACAGCGCCGCACTGGAGGCAATCATAGCCAGCACATCTGGATCATACAGCGGATCGGCGCTGAGTACCATCGACATAATCTGCACTTCGTTGAAGTATCCATCCGGAAACAATGGGCGGATCGGGCGATCAATCATCCGCGCCGTCAAAATTTCTTTTGTGCTCGGTCGGCCTTCTCGTTTGATAAAGCCGCCGGGGAACTTGCCTGCCGCGCTGTATTTCTCTCGGTAATCTACACTCAACGGAAAATAATCTACATCTTCCGATCTTGGCGGAGCGGTCACAACCGCTGCCAATACCATTGTTTGACCCAGTTGAGCGACCACCGCCCCGTGGGCCTGCCGGGCAATCAAACCTGTTTCGAGTGAAATTGTCTTGCCGGCGATCTGTTTTTCTACTTTATGGATTGAAAACATATGTTATTTCCTGAATATCTATGCTTATTATTCTATATACAAAGTCCACTTTAAATCGGCCAATCAGACACGACAGTATCCCTTGTGCCGAAACAAAAAAACCCGGCCGCTATTTACGCAGGCCGAGCCGAGAAATGATATTCCGATAGCGTCCGATGTCCTTATTTCTAACGTACTTAAGGAGTGATGATCGAGTCCCGACCATCTTCAGCAGCCCTCGGCGGGAGGAATGATCTTTCGGATGAATCTTGAGATGCTCCGTTAGTTCATTAATACGGCTGGTTAAAATCGCGATTTGAACCTCCGGCGAGCCGGTGTCTTTTTCGCTGGTCCTGTATTCAGAGATTACTTTTCCCTTGTTTTCCTTGGTTATCATGCTTTTCTTTTGCCTTTCCCGGCAATGCCCCAAGCCCATAATTGACTTGCTAAGCCATTGCCACAACATAGTTTATATTTTCCATCTCTATTTCGCGTCGCATATTATAGCAATTGCGGAAAACTTTTCAACATTTATTTTCAAATCTCAAATCGATATTGACCTCTACGGCCTCAGAAAATGTATAAGCAGCAAATCCCCCAAGAACTCCCCCTTTTTTTCATTTTGTCAGGGTCTTTAATTTTTCCGCCCAAACAGTCGGCGGAGGGTCATACAGAGAGCCAAGAATCTTTACCGCATGAGTTACATCTTCCCGGGAAGCATCGGACTGCTTCCAGTAGCAGTACAATTCATAGTATTTGGCTCGCCACCAATACCCCGACCTGGTCTTGGATGTGCGGTCTTTGGGCTCGTATGTTCCGCGAATTGTCTGCCACTGCTGGGCCGCCTGTGTCCACTGCTTTTTTTGCATCAGCCGCAGGGCCCGACATCGATACACCTGTGCCCGTGTAGATTGCTCAAAACGCGACAAAATGGCATCCACTTCCTGCCCGACCGATGCATCGACTTCCGCTGCGTGCAACGCTAACTCCGCCCACAGCAAGTCAACCCTGTCCCGATCTCTTCCCTCAGAAGGAAAACAGGCCCGTAACTGCTTTGCCCGCTGCTGGGCAGCTGGGGCAATCGGAATATCTTCCTTGAAGATATGCTCCTCCATCTGATCCGCAAATGACTCCAGGACAAACAGATCAAACGCCCCGTTACGGCATTCAAAGGGTATTTTTGCCAGCGCCGCTACCGCTTGGCCGTATCGCTCCAGCAATGACAGCGCCTGTACATACAAATATCCAAGCCCTGTATCGCCCCGGCCGACCTCCGCCTTCAAAAAATGCACGATCTTCTCGGCATTGACCCTGTCAGGCCGACTATACAGATATTGCACATACTCGGCTGCCGCCTCGATCCGTATCTGGTCCATCCCAGGAATATTCGGGTCCAGCGATTGGATCCACCCCCTCCATTGCTGTTCAAAGATTTCCCGTTGATTTGGATCCTTTTGCTGTTGTATCTGGGACGCAAATGTCTGCATCTGCTGGCGCAGGGACAGTTGGTCATGTTCCTTAAAATAATCCCCCGCCTGTTCCCGCAGCAGCGACTGGATAAACTCTCTGCCTTGCGGCCAAGTCTTCTGCACCCGCTCAAGCGGCTCTTTCTGCCCGGCCCCCAGTTCCAAAAACGCGTATTCCAGAGCCCACTCAAAATCCGTTTTGGCCGCCACTTTCCACTCAAACATCTTCGCTAATTCTTTGGAAAACGGCTCCTGGCTGAACAACCCAAACCGCTTCTGTAAAAGCAGCATCTGTTCCATGGCTTGTTCAGTCAAATCTGAGCGAGCCATCATCTGGTGCAAAATCACCCTCAGCGTTTCGCTATCGCCCGGCCGGCCTCGCTGCCACAGCGCCAGTGTCTGGAGAATCTGCTCCTGTCCTTGCCACTGCCAGGTCTGATTTTCACACAGAGCAATGATTTGGCTTAATCGATTTGTTTTTTCTCTCTCATCGCACAGTGCAGACCAGAACAGACATTGCGCTTTCAGATACTCTCCCAGCCGAATCGACTGACTGCACGCCGACCACAGGCCTGTCTGTCCGTATTTTTGTTCCCAGTCCCTGCCGGGGTCATCCTCCATCTGTTTTTGCATCTCCTGCTGGGCGGCCGTTAGCGATTCGAGTTCTTCGAGGGTTTGGACAGCCAACGACGCGAGCATTTCTTTCTGATTCTTGTCGCCGAAGCGTCCAATACAAAGGAAACTCAGCCGCACTGTCGCAGACCGGCTGCCGAAATCCGCTCCAATCGCACGGATTTTTTCTTCATTGGACCGGATCTTCTCCGCTGTCGGCTCTGCAAAAAGTCCATTCCCGCCGGACAGCCCCATAATCGCCAAAAAAAGAATCCAGTTACCGGCTTTCATCCATTTGTTCCGTCATTACAAAGGAGATATGGGCTGCTCCCATCGCTGTTAGCATATCATAAATCTTCACGACAAAATCCCAACTGACCTCATCGTGGAAGATCAGTTCAATCGGGTCCTCTGCGATCCTTCCCTGGACCTTGTAAATTCGGCTTAGCGCATCTGCCATTGCCGCCAAGCCCTCCTGGGGTGAGGCCTCAGACAGCGCAATCTTCTCTTCGGCGCCGATTTGTATAAGACATCCGCTTGTATGTTCAGAAACTTCCAGAATTAACGGCTCGACTGGATCGAATTGGCGGATGGAAGGGTGATCGGAAGAAATGCCTCCGGACGTCGAAATCGAGCCGTGATGACAAAAAACGTCAAGAGGAGAAAAATAACATCAATCATCGGCGTCATCTGCAAGCCGACAGAAGTCCTCCGCTCCGGAAGCAGACCTTCCAGCGTTTTTTTGGCTAAGGTTCCGAATTTTCTGCCGGCTGTGTCCATAAGGCCGTGCGGCCGCCTACCTTCCGGTAAGCCCGACTGCCTCCATAAATCGACTCTGGTGCATTCCCGCTTTCAGCGCTGCCAGATTCAGAGGAAGCAATTTCGGATTTTTACTCGAAAACAGATCTTCGGCCGCCTGCTGAATACTCTGGGGCTGCAGCAGGCCGGAATGCTGAATAAACGCTCCCAGCGCCGCCAGGTTGGCCACCTTTAAATTGCCCAGTTCCTGTGCGATTTCTGTGGCGGCCACAAAAATTGTCGATATATCCATCCTCTTCAGATCCCGTTGGACCAGCGAGGTATTGACCAGAATCAGCCCGCCCGGCTGCACAGCCGGCTCAAATTTGTCCATCGACGGGCGATTAAGCACGATGGCTGTGTCGGGCTTTTCCACAAATGGACAGGCGATTTCATCCTCGCTGACAACCACCGTGGCATAGGCCGTACCTCCTCGCATTTCCGCTCCGTAGGCGACCATCCCTGTGACATTCTTACCCTCGATCAGCGCCCCGCGAGCGATCAGATTGCCTATCAGCACAATCCCCTGCCCGCCGAAGCCGGCGATGATAATCCGTGTTTGCGTTGGCTGTTTCATATCAACTCTGTCGATCCTTAAAGACTCCCAGCGGAAAAGCGGCCTTCATCTTATCGTTGACAAAATCCAGCGCCTCAAGAGGCGATAGTTTCCAGTCTGTCGGGCACATCGACAGTACTTCCACCAGCGAAAAGCCCTTGCCGGCGATCTGGTTTTCAAAGGCCTTTTTAATTGCCTTCTTGGCCTTCATTACATCCTTGGGACTGCTAACGGAAACGCGTTCCAAATAACACACTCCGCCCAGTGCGCTGAGCATCTCGCAGACTCTGATAGGGCCGCCCTCGCCAAAACGGCCGCGGCCGTCAGGCGTTGTTGTGCTCCACTGGCCGATCATTGTCGTCGGGGCCATTTGTCCGCCGGTCATTCCATAAATGGCGTTGTTGACAAAAATTATGGTGATATTTTCGCCGCGATTGGCGGCATGAATCGTTTCTGCGGTTCCAATCGCCGCCAGGTCGCCGTCTCCCTGATAGGTAAACACAATCCGGTCCGGCAGTACCCGTTTTATGCCGGTGGCCACCGCCGGCGGACGGCCATGCGCACACTCATCCCACCGGCGCTGTGCCGATGACCCGCTGACGGATTCCCAATTCATCAATGACCTCCGCCACAAGCCGATGCGTAATCCCATGCCCGCATCCGGGGCAATAATGAGTTGAAACATCCTTCAGCGTTTCGGGGCGTCGAAAATCCATTTATCGTTCTTTCAAGTTACTTTTCAATCGCTCTTTATTGAATCATACGTTTTGCTTCGTTTTGCCTTGATTTCTGACGGAGCGTCAGTGCCAAAACAAACAGCAGATCGGAGTCTGATTGGTCGCCTTGATTTTAAACTTGTCAAAAAAAAGGATATATCCTTCCGATCCATCATCTTTTACCGATCTTTTTGGCGGCCGGTTTTCGTTTTGTGCCGGCCAGTCGGCGTATTTGTTCAAGTATTTCTTCTTCCATCGGATACCATCCTCCTCCCTTGCCCAAAAACGATGTCGGCCTCTTGCAGTCCATTGCCAATTTTACATCCTCGATAAATTGCCCGTGGCTCATCTCGACAACCAGAAAATGGCGGGCTTTTTGGGCCGCCCTTTGATACGGCTGGGCAGGAAACGGCCATACGCACAACGGGCGAATCAGTCCCGCCTTCAGCCCTTCCTTTCGGGCTGCCTTCACAGCCCCCTTGGCTACACGGCCGGTAATTCCATAGGCCGATACGACCACCTCTGCGTCGTCTGTTTCGTATTCTTCATACAGACACAATTCACGCTGGATCTGCGCGTATTTTTCCTGCAGATGCAGGTTGTGCCGAACCAGCGAATCGGCCGGATGCAGATACAGGGTCTTAATCACCCGCGGCGGCCTGCTTTTGCACCCATCCAGCACAAACTCCTTAGGAGGCAGATTCAAGATTGGCTTGTACGGGCGTTTTTCTACCGGTTCGGCCATTTGTCCGAGGATTCCATCGCCTAAAATCATGACCGGATTGCGATAATAATCTGCATAGTCAAACGCATGCATAGTCAGATCATACAGTTCCCCTAAAGTAGCGGGAACCAGCACGATCAGATGATAATCCCCATGGCCGCCGCCTTTGACTGCCTGGAAATAATCCCCCTGTGCGGCTCTGATATTTCCCAGCCCCGGCCCGCCTCGCTGCATATTGACGATCACACAGGGCAATTCAGCCGCCGCAATATAACTAATCCCTTCCTGCTTGAGACTGATGCCCGGCGATGAGGAACTGGTCATGCACCTGGCCCCTGCCGCCGAGGCCCCGAAAATCATATTGATTGCTGCGATCTCGCTCTCGGCCTGGATAAACACCCCCCCTGCCTGGGGCATACGCCAGGACATCATTTCGGGCACTTCGTTCTGCGGGGTGATCGGATAACCCGCATAAAACCGGCAGCCGGCTTCAATTGCCGCTTCCACCAGCAATTCATTGCCTTTTAAAAGAATCTTTTCCGTCATCGCAGTCCTTTACCGGCTCGGCTTGTCGTTGTCAGGCGTCTGTTTTTTGTGATCCTCAATTTCAATAGCCATATCCGGGCACATCCGTCCGCACAAAGCGCAGTGCGTGCATTTTTCCGGATCCACCAGCACAGCAAATGTGTGTCCTTTATCGTTTAATTCTTTGGAGATACGAATATTGTCGTGAGGACAGACCAATACACAAAGGCCGCATCCCTTACAACGCTGAGCAAAAAATGTTATCTTTGCCATATTTTACTTCCTGTTCAGACGCACATCATAGAAGCTATGCCTTTTCGCGTCAAACGAAAATACAGAATCTGTCGTCAATTCCCATTGACAATAACCGGTTTGACTCAACTAACTGAAGTTTTGCAAAATTGAAAAATTGGAGTCCAAATGGGCTTTTTGACGACAAATATTGAGAGTACTGTGTCC
>JAKJEN010000114.1 GCA_022705405.1 Planctomycetota bacterium
GTTCCGACAGGATATTGAAGGCGATGAACCGCCCTTACACTGCGGAGCGTTATCTCGAGATCGTGAACAAGCTTAAAGCGAAGATGCCCGGAATAAGTTTTTCGACGGATGTCATCGTCGGTTTTCCCGGCGAGACGGAAGAGGATTTTGCCGCCACAGCCGATTTGATGGAGAAGGTGCGATACAAAAACTGCTTCATTTTCAAATATTCGCCGCGTCCGGGCACGCAATCGGACGCGCAATTAACCGATGATGTGCCCGCTCAGGTCAAGCAGGAACGCAACAACCGACTGCTCGACCTGGTCAGCCGAATCGCCGAGGAGGACAACCGTCGATTCCTGGGCAAAACCGTTGAGGTACTGGTCGAAGGGCCCAGCAAAAAACCGCATCTGAATCAGACAGGGCAAGAGGATCTTCCGCAACTGATCGGTCGAACAGCCCATGATTATATTGTGGTCTTTAACGGCCCGGCCGCATTGACCGGGCAATTTGTACAAGTCAAAATCAACAAAACCGCCGCCCTGACTCTCTTTGCGGAACTTTGATTTTAGAGTTGGGCTATAACGGCATCTTCTTGGGGGTTCCTAAGCGAGGGCGGAGCATGGGAATTTGAACTTTATAAATGCTGCAAATCTCCGCTTTCTTGAGCATTTTCAATCCTTATTTTTCGCTCACTTGGCCCCTCGTGGGACAGGTCAATGCGGATAAAGTCGATACCCTCCAGGGCGGGCAGGATTTTGTCGGCCCATTCGATCAGAATAACCGCATCCGGGCGGCAATATTCGGCAAAGCCAAGCGCCTCAAACTCAGCAACCGACCCGAGCCGGTAAGCATCGATATGATAAACCGTCAAATCTCCTCCCCTGCCTTCGTACTCGTTAATCAGCACAAACGTGGGGCTGTTAACCTGTCCCAAATCCGCCGCCCCTAACCCGGCCGCAACGCCTTTGATAAAATGCGTTTTGCCTGCGCCCAGCGGCCCAATCAGTGCGACAACTTGTCCGCCCTTCAATCCGGCACCGAATTTTTGCCCCAGTTCGATCGTCTCCTCCGGCGAATGGGTTATGATTTCGATCGTTCGATCGGCCGTCATAGATGATCGTATCCTTTGGGTTCCAGGTCTTTGATTTGGCCGTCCGGCATCTGAATCTGCAATTTTCCGGTATCTGTAATTTTCCCGATTGGAGTCAGAGAAACCATGCGAAATTCCCAAAGTTTTTTCCACTGATCTTCGGCAATTGTAAACAGCAGTTCAAAATCCTCTCCGTCATGCAGCGCCAGGGCAAGCGGATCGGCCAAGTCCCGGGCGGCTTGCGAAATCGGAATCTGTTCGGCCTCCAGCAGCGCACCGACGCGGCTCTGAGTGCAGATTCGATTCAGGTCGGTGCTCAGCCCGTCCGTAATATCCATCATGGAATGGATCTGTGCCGTTTTTGTTATTTCAAGCGCCTCTTTCACGCGCGGAACAAAACTCAGGTGTTTTCCCAAAATTGACCCGCCCAGCGCGCCGCTGACGCAGATCAGGTCGCCGACCTTTGCCCCGCTGCGGCGGACCGGCGGATGATAACCGCTGGGCCTGCTGAGAATGGTATAACACAGCGCCAGTTTTCCGTCCGGGCTTTGCCATTTGGTGATGTCGCCGCCAACGATTTCACACCCAAACGGGCGACCGGCCCGGATACGGCCGGCATGCAGCTGTTTTAATTCCTTTGCGCCAAAACCCGCCGGCAGAGCCGCTGCCCCCACCGCGCACAGCGGAATCGTAGCCATCGCCGCACAATCGCTCAGCGAGGCCGCCATCGCCTTGTAGCCCGCCTGTTCAAGCGTGCAGGAGGACAGATCAAAATGCACGCCATCCATCAGCATATCGGTCGTAATCAAGACCGACGCCCCGTCGGCCAGCCGAATCTCGGCCATGTCATCTCCAATGCCGATGGGAAACAATGACGGATCCAGATTTGACTGGGCCGCAAACCATGAGGTGATTTGATCTTCGTTGGACATCGCGTTCGCAATGAAAAAGACGACGCTTCCGCTTTTTCCAAAATCTTATTTTATTTTTGATGCGCGTTTTTTACTTTTGCTTTTCTATGTCATTGTTCTTTGATCTTCTCTTTCCAATACCGAATCTGCGCCCGGGCATTTTCGGGTCCGGCGGCGCCGAGGGTTTTATAATTTTTGCAAACGCCGGCAGGATTGAGGACCGAATAGACCTCGTTCTCGATTTTTTCGCAGGCCGCCCGCATCTGCTCTATCGTCAGATCCGCCAGCCGCTTTTTGCCTTCCTTTTCGCAAAGAGCCACCAGAGAGCCGACTATCCCGTGCGCCTCCCGGAACGGCACGCCCCTGCCGACCAGATACTCAGCCATCGCCGTAGCATCCAGAAAGCCCTCGTCCAGCCCATCGGCGATCTTCTTTGTCTGAAACGCCGTATGCTCTACAATAGCCCGGGCCATCCGCAGGCACGATTCGATCACATCGGAGGCGCTGAACACATGCAGTTTATCCTCTTGCAAATCCCGGTTATATGCGGACGGCTGGGCCTTGAGGATCGTAAGCATCCCGATCAGCGCCCCGTACACCGATCCGGTCTTGCCCCGGATCAGTTCCAGCAGGTCGGGATTGCGCTTTTGCGGCATCATGCTCGACGAGGTACAGTAGGCGTCATCAATTCGGATAAAGGCAAACTCGCTCGAGGCAAAAAGAATCCAATCTTCGGCCAGCCGCGACAGGTGAGCGGAAATCAGCGAACAGCAGAAGATAAACTCGGCACAGAAATCCCGGTCCGAAACCGCATCGATACTGTTGTAGGTAATATCCTCAAAGCCCAGCAGTTTGGCGCTCATTTCCCGATCCAGCGGCAGGGTTGAACCGGCCGCCGCCCCGCTGCCCAGCGGACAGACATTCAGCCGTTTTCGGCAGTCTTTCAGACGGCTCCAGTCCCGCGCCAGCATTTCCGTAAAACTAAGCAGGTACGAGGCAAGAGTCGCCGGCTGAGCCCGCTGCAAGTGCGTATAGACCGGCAGGATGTCCTCTGTGTGCTTTTCGGCCTTGCGAACCAGCGCCAATTGCAACTGGCTGATATAAGTTTGAATGATTTCGATCTGGTCCCTCATCCAGAGACGAATATCGGTGGCGACCTGGTCGTTCCGGCTGCGGCCGGTGTGCAGTTTCTTGCCCGGCTCGCCGATTTTGGCGATCAGGGCGGCCTCGACGGCCATGTGGATATCTTCCTGCCGCTTGTCAAAGGTAAAACGCCCTGTCCCGATCTGGTCGGCAATCTCCAACAGCCCTTTTTTAATCTCGCCAAACTCGCTTCGGGTAATCAGATTTTGCGCCGCCAGCATCTCTGCGTGCGCAATCGAACCGACAATGTCATATTTGTACAATCGCCGATCATAAGAAAGCGACTCTACAAAATCTATCGCCAGATCATCCGCTCCGCCCGCCAGCCGCTTCTCCCAGCTCTTTTCCCCGTGTGCCATATCCGGTCTCCGCAAAAATAAAGTGAACTCCTTTGGGACATAATAGAGAGGCGGTTTTCTTCTGTCAAGAACCGTTGCATCCCGGGAAAGCCCCCTCCTCCGTCATTTTGTTTGCGCCTCTGTCGGACTGCCCTTCAAAGACTGATTTACAGACGCTTTCTCCACCAGATAAAAACCATCATCAGCGCAGACAGAGCCGCCAGCAGCGAAATGATCCAGAATGCGTTATGCAGGGTGGACAGCGGAATCCGAACATTCATCGAGAACAAACTGACTACAAACGTCGGCAGCATGATCGCAAGCGTAATCAGGGTCAGGGCCTTAATACGGATATTCAGATTATTGCCGACTATTGAGGCCCGCGCATCCATCAGACTGGAAAGCACCTGGGAGTAAATCTCGGCCTGTCCGCGACATTGGGTATTTTCAATGATGATATCGTCCAGAAATTCCAGATGATCCGGGCCGAATCCCAGCCGTGCGGAGTTGTTTTTCAATTTTTCAATCAGCGCCCCGTTGGAATTGATCGCGTTTAGATAATACACCAAACTCTTTTCCAGAGTAAACATATTGAGCAGATGCTTGTTTTCCATGGAGATATTGATCTCCTTCTCAATCTCGCTGGCCAGCATATCAATCCCTTTCAGGTGCTCCACAAAATGTGTAATCGATCGGTATAAAAGTTTTAAGATGATATCCTGGATCGTCTGGATTCGGACAAAGGGCTTGCCGTCAAACAGCGGACCCTCGTCGGCAACCACAATAATCAGCCGGTCTTTGAAAACAAAAATTCCCGTGGAAGAGACCTTAAAAAGAAAATTATCCGTCGCCAGATAATGCTTGGGCTGCTTGAAGATAATAGCGGTATGTTCCGGCTCGAACTCCAGACGAGACAGTTCAAACGGATCCATCGAGGAATTCAGGGTATGTTCATCAATCCCCAGTTGATCGATCAGGTACCGTCTTTCGGCTTCGTCCGGAGCGACATAGACATACACCAGAGAGGCATCCTCTCCATTCGCGATCAGTCGTCCGTTATCAATCCGCCATTTTTTCAGCATACAGGGTCTCTCCACGAGCCATTCTCGCGGTTGCATTATCCCTCAGGAAAACTTTTCTCGTCAAGGGAAAAAGAGAAAGAACGGCGGGTCGGCCATGGAACAAATATAGAAAAAATTCCGAACGCCTATCTTGCAGAATTTCCTTTAACTCCTTTATTTACAAAGAATTATAAATGGGCGATCCAGGACTCGAACCTGGGACCCGCTGATTAAGAGTCAGCTGCTCTACCAACTGAGCTAATCGCCCGATCTATATGCTGCCCGTAATAAACATCGACAGAAAGCAGCGCAATTTATCGAGTCGCCAGGGCTTCTGCAAGCAAAAAAATGGTTTTTCACAAGGTTTCGAGCCGGACTTAGCCGCCGACACAAAAGAAACTTGACAATTTTCGCGATGGAAAGTAAACATTGTGGAGAATAAGGATTGCTTACAAAGACAAAGGAATGAAAGACATTGTGACCGAGAAAACCAAACAATCTTCGGCCTCGCTGGTAATTTCCAGGGAAGATCACGCCGAGGTGTTTCGTTTCTCCGGAATATTAAATGTCCAATCTATACCTCCGCTTTATCTTCAATTGGATTCCTATCTTCACAAATCGCCGCCGGGTACTCTTTGCATTGAAGCCGGCGACCTCCAAAGCTGCGATACCGCCGGAATCGCTCTGTTCGAATGGCTGCGGCAAACCGCCCATCGTCGTCAAATCCCTGTTGAATTTCGCGGCCTTCAGGAATCATGGAAAAAACTCCTCGAGACGGCCGACCAGACGCCCCTTGAAAAAACCGTACAAGCAGAATCTTTAGAGCCCCTGGCGAAGTTGGGAAAAAAAACCTTCCAAATCGCCTCCGGCTTCCGGGAAGAAATTGCCTTTGTCGGGCATTTGTGCTGTGCGCTGGCCGATACCCTTCTGCATCCTCGTAAATTTCGGAGTCAGGATTTCTGGCGAACCTGCGAACAGGTCGGCGCCAACGGAACCTTAATCATCCTCCTGCTGGGTGCGCTGTTCGGCCTGATTCTGGCGTTCAGTTCGGCGATGCCGATGAAGCAGTTCGGCGTCGAAATTTACGTGGCCGATCTGGTGGCCTATGCCACCATTCGCGTACTGGGTCCGTTTATCACGGCCGTCATCATGGCCGGACGTACCGGCTCGGCCTTTGCCGCCGAACTGGGAACAATGAAAATCAATAACGAAATTGACGCTCTCCAGGTGATGGCGCTGGACCCGGTTCGTTTTTTGGTCGTTCCCCGGTTCGCAGCGACGGTTTTGACCAGCCCCCTGCTGGTTGTGCTGATGAATCTGGCAGGCTTGATCGGAGCGGGTATTGTGGTCCTTTCGCTTGGATATCCGCTGGTGACATATTGGAACCATGTACAGGGCATCCTCGACGGAACGGATGTGGTGGTAGGATTGTGCAAATCCCTTGTTTTTGGCGGACTGGTGGCCGGAATCGGGACCCTGCGAGGCCTTCAAACCGGCCTCGGACCGGCAGCGGTGGGCATTTCCACAACCCGCGCTGTAGTCAGTACAATCATCGCCCTGGTAGTGACGGAAGGAATCTTCTCGATCCTGTTATACTTCTTGGAGATCTGAAAAAAATGGAGCAGGAACCCGTCATCCAAGTGAAAAATCTGACCGCCGGATACGGCCGCACGGCCATCCTCGAAAACCTGAACTTTCAGGTCCGCAAGGGCGAGATCTTCGTCATCCTCGGCGGTTCCGGATGCGGCAAAACTACCGTCTTGCGGCATATCATCGGCCTGCTGCCCCCCCTGAAAGGCCAGATCTTCATCCACGGCAAAGATCTGACCAGCGCCGCCGGCAGACAGAAAGAAGCCCTTCTGCAAAGCATCGGCGTTTCCTTTCAGAGCGGCGCCCTGTTTGGATCGATGACCCTTCTGGAGAATGTCTGCCTGCCGCTGGAGGAGTTTACCGATCTTCCTCAGACGCTGATTGAACAGATCGCTGCGATCAAGCTGCGGCTGGTGGGATTAAACGGATACGAAGAGCATCTGCCCGCCCAACTGTCCGGCGGAATGCAGAAAAGAGCGGCCGTCGCGCGGGCCATGGCGCTGGATCCGGACCTGCTGCTGCTGGATGAACCCTCCGCCGGGCTGGATCCGGTCACCTCGTCCGGACTGGACCGGATGATCGTCGATCTGTCCCGCCGGCTGGGCATTACCTTCGTCGTTGTCACGCATGAATTGCAAAGCATTTTCGCAATCGCCGACCGGGCGATCATGCTCGACAAAGAAACCCGCGGCATCATCGCCGAAGGCGCGCCCCGGCAATTAAAAGACCAGCCGCCCAACGAGGCCGTATGGCGATTCTTCCATCGAAAAGCCGCATCCGAAAAAGCAGAAACTGCAAAGCATACAGGTGCATTATGAAATCGGAAACCAGTTATTTTAAGATCGGGCTTTTTGCGGCCGTCGCCCTGCTGCTTTTGATTGCCGGCCTGATCGCCTTCAGCGCAGACTTCTGGATGCGCGATACCATCCTCTTTGAAACCTATTTGGACGAATCGGTGCAGGGACTGGCCGTCGGGTCCTCCGTGCTGCAGCGAGGCGTGAACATCGGAAAAGTCAAGCAAATCACCTTTGTTTCCCGCCAATACGGCGATGTACTGCGGCCCGGAACCCCTGAATACGAACAATTCTGCAGATATGTAATGGTCGTGATGGAAATCGATCAAAAACACTTCCCGATCTTCTCTGAAAGCCAGGAAGAATTCAAAAACCAGCTGCGCGAATGGATCCGCCGAGGCATGCGGATCAAATTGACCTATCAGGGCATTACCGGCCTGGCCTATCTGGAAATGGACTATATCAAATCCGAAAAACCGCCGATGTTTCCGCCCTGGATCCCCAAATTCCTCTACATCCCCTCCACGCCCAGTTTGATCTCCAGCTTTACCAGCGCTGTCGAGTCGGTGTTTCAGCGAATCGAAAAGATCGACTTTGAGGGGGCGGTCAATCAGCTCACGCAGACCTTGGAACGCGTGGAAAAGGGCATCGATGAAGCCCGGCTTGAGCAGCTCAGCGGCAGCGCCGAGCTGCTGATGAACGATCTTCGCATTACCAGCGACCATCTGCGTCAGGGCTTTGCCCGCCTGTCAGATCCCAACCGTCGCGGCGGACTGACCGAAGCGGCCGCCCAAATCGCCCAGGCCAGCTCACGCGTCGAACGATTGATCGACACCCACCAAACCGATATCGAACAAATCCTTAAAAACCTCAAGGAACTATTCCAAAACCTGCGGGATCTGACCGAACGGCTCCGAGAAGACCCGGCCCAGCTGCTTTTGTCCAGCCCTCCCGCCAAATCGGAGGTAGTGCAATGAACCAGCGACACCCGACAGCTTCGCCGGCCGGAATCGCCGTGCTGCTTTGCTTTTGCCTGATTGTCGGCGGATGCGGGCCGGCCAAACATCCCCCCATCGAAAAGACGGCGTATCTTCTTGCCGTCCCCTTGCCGCAGTCGACCCCCGCCGCCCGACCGACACATTGTATCGCCATCCGCACCTGCGACGCGGCCGCCGCTTTTGCCTCCGGTTCCTTTGTCTATCGCAGCGGAACGATTGAATACGAGCGGGATTTTTACAATCGTTTTTTGATCCCGCCGGCAGATCAGATCACCCAGACCCTCTCGGACTGGATGCGGGCTATTCAGTGGGACGTTTGCGTGCCCGGCACATCGCCTAAAGACCTTTACACAATCGTACCGACGCTCGAGGCATTTTACGGAGACTTTCGCGACAGGAACAAACCTGCGGCCGTGGTAAAAATGCAGATCTCGCTGACCTTTACCGATTCGACAAGCAAAAGCGTACGCACGCTGCTGACCCGCTCATACGGGGCAACTGTTCCGGTTCCGATATCGCCCAGAGCCGCCGACCTGGTCGGAGCATTCTCAGAAGGCATCGGGCAAATCCTGTCACAATTCCAGCAGGACGCAGAGGCATCCTTTTAAGCCCG
>JAKJEN010000115.1 GCA_022705405.1 Planctomycetota bacterium
CGCCAACCGCCTGCCCCAATGCGGGCTGAGCGGCTTTTAGCCACGTGCCCTTTGCCGCCCGCCGTCGGCTGCATCAGCCCCGGCCCTGCAGCCAGTTGCAACCCGCGTGCCAGAGGTCAACGCCGGCATGAACAGCCTCATATATTATATTAACAAGGTCCTGCTTTTAATGATTCCCGGCTGTTTATTTGCGCCAATACCAAAACCGGACTGTTGATTACAAAAATGAAAGTGGATTTTAAAGAGTTCCTGCGGCTTGCAATATCGCAATTGCAAAAGGAAAGCTTGGTCGGGCGATCACATTGAGGAGGATTTAAAAATCTTTCAAGCGGGCGTGGCGATAACCGACTTTTCCAAAACCGACTTGAAAAATGCTCGGAAAACAGTATACTTTTTACGGTTTTTGGTTTTTACTCCTTTGTTTAAAATAAAAACCACCACTGTTCAATCAATATGAAAAAAGGTGGTCGTATGGTACGGAATGACCCATTGCAAATGTAAAACTCTGGTTTGAGAGCTGTGTGCTTGCCCGGGGAATCGCCACGATCGTCCGGGCAAGCATTTCCCAGACGATCTGCGCATTATCTGGCAGCCGAGTTTTTGCCATGGCTGATGGCGATAAAAATATTCCCGAACCATTTTGTCTCGGCGGCGACAAAACAGCTCTCGACGAGTTCCCAACTCTTGCGCGATTGATCAGCGGAAAAGTCGGGAAGGATGAGTCCTGGAATATACATAGATCGGCAACGCCCAGGTTTTTCGCCTGGCGGCGTGCTTCTTTCAACATGGCTCTATTCCTATCAACCCCAATCACGAAAAGGTGGTTGAGCGAGCTAGCCATACCGAGGTAATTCCCGTTCCGCAGCCGAGATCGAGACATGTCCTCTTGTCCCTGAGATGGACGTTTGTTACTCGCAATATCAGAAAGTCACACGTAAGGCCGCGGTTAGGTTTCGTCCTGCAGCGGTGATGCCTGAGGCATAGGTTCGGTATCTCTGGTCCGTGACATTCTCGACACCCGCTGTGACCTGAAGGCTGCAAGAAATCATGAATCGCGCCTTGAAGTTGAGTGTATACCACGATGGAACGTACGGCAGACCTTCCTTATTGAGTGCACAAAGATATTCTTTTCCCTCCAGTCCAGGCGCAAGGTTCTCGGCGCTTACCCCATCGCTGTAATCTACATAGCAGTCTATTTCAAATCGATATCGCATCCAATTCAAATGAATGGCGCCGAAAAGAGGGGGCGCATGGCGCAGCGCCCCCGTGCTGCCATCATCCATTTCCTCTGTGCCATGCATTGCCGTGCCATGCGCGGTTATGCCTACCCCGGCCGGCAGTCGAAGTTCCATAGATACCTGTACTCCCCGCACGTCCGCCTCGGCCGCGTTCTGGATGGCCTGTACACGGCTCATTGCGCCGTCATACATGACGCTGTCAGAACCATTTAGAGTAAAATTTCTCCGGACCATCACGTTACGAAGAACGGTATAGAATCCTGTCACATCCAGTTTCAGCGCTTTCTCAAGCACAAACGTCGCCCCCAGCTCGGCATTATATGCATACTCAGGCTTCAGACCGGGATTCGGCACAACGATATACCCAGGCGAAGAATCAAAAACCTTGCCGGCATCATCCACATTAGGCGCCCGGAAGCCGGTCGACAGCACCGCGTTGAAACGCAGCGCAGAAAGTAGCGCATATACTGCACCCAATCTTCCGTTCACGGCGGCATTGCGCATACCGGCGGAAAGGAAGGGAAAGTGGTAGAATGTGGAATCGAACTCTGCGTTAAGCGTCACACGAGAGTAGCGCAGTCCGGCTTGACATGCAAGTGCGCTGCTGGCGACCCATCGATAATTTGCATAGGCGGCGAGGGAATTCCAGGTGGCACCGTCAGGGTAACGGCTGGGGCCCGGAACGATACTGCCAGAGGAGATGTCTTCGTTCTCACCAAAAGATCCGATCCGGTTGAGCAGGAGCTCTGCGCCATAGGAGATATTGTGCGCTGGCGCAAGGGCTTTTATAAAATCAAAATTAGCCGAGACGGCATCAACACGTTCGGTGCGATGGCGGAGAGCGGTCTTGCGGTAGTCGCGATCATGCCGGCTCTCCTTAAAATACTGATAAGCAGCCGTGAGCTTCATCTCATTCCACAGGAGATTTCTTTCCTTGTTCGCCGCGGTGAAGACCTGTTGCATCCAAATCTGTGGACCATAGTACCATTGAGCTGAATAAAGGAGTGAATCGCGAGGACGCAGGAGCCGGTCGTAACGCGCATAATCCGAGGTCGCCGAATAGTGGAGACCATACGTGAAATCCCATGGGCCTCCAGAACGGAAGCGGATTTTCTGCATCAGGTTCAACTGGCTGTAGCCGCTCGGCGTCTGCTTTTTCGGGTTGGGATTGGCCACGATGCTGTCGATGCCGCTGATGCGTTGTACGTAGCGCGTGCGAAGGAATGCCTCTGGGCCATGGCTGCCCATGATGAGATCATCATAATCTGTCCAAGTCGCACTTGTGACAAAGCCCCATTTTTTCAATCCCAATAGCAGATCGATATGCCCGGTTTTCTCTCCGGCGGCGGATGAACCCCGCAGAACGGCGTTTCCTGCAAAGAGAGGGCGATTATCTTGGGACAGACGTAGCGCCAGGGTCTGGAAGTTCATGACACCGCCGATGGCGTCGCTACCGTACATCACAGAACCAGGGCCAAACAACGCCTCGGTGCGCTCCGTTGCAAGGGGATCAAGCGAAATGACATTCTGCACATTACCCGTGCGGAAAATAGCAGTATTCATGCGCACGCCATCCACGGTGATGAGTACGCGATTCGTCGCAAAGCCCCGGATCATCGGACTGCCGCCGGCGAGCTGGCTTTTCTGCACCGTCACTTCACCGGACAGGGCAAGTAGATCGGCTGCAGTCTGGGGGATCCATAACTGAATCCGGTCAGTGCGGATCTGAACGGAGCGTTGAGGCATATCCCGCACAGGCTGAAGCCAGCGGGTGGCGGAAATGACTACATCATCGAGATGTAACGGCGATCTCTCGAGATAGAGTACAAAGTGCGATTTCACCAGCTGTGCATAAGTGAGGCGCCTCGAGAGATAGCCGATGAGGTCCACCTGAATGCTGTCGCAGTCTTTGAAAACGGAAATGTCCGCACGGCCCCCGACATCCGTCATTGCTGAAAAATGGCAGCCGGTGGCCGTTAGTAATGCCCGCTCCAGTGGATAGCCGGAGGCGTCATCCCGTACAGTGAGTAATTGCGCCCGGGCGGTAAGGGACAACAGCAGCAACGTAAATGCCCAATAGGCGGTTTTCATCAAACCGGTCCTCGACAAAGAAAGGAATTCAGCTAAGCACGACGGCATCTCGGAATCCTGACGACGCTTTATATATCTATAATAATAAAGCTATTATTGCAGCTCGCTGAAGCTATTGGATTCTCTACAATACCCGATGCTTTCCCATGGCGACCTGCGTGGCGGTGAGTATGGACTTCTTTTCAGTCAG
The DNA here is from genome assembly GCA_022705405.1 of Planctomycetota bacterium. Taxonomy (GTDB): domain Bacteria; phylum Planctomycetota; class Phycisphaerae; order Sedimentisphaerales; family Anaerohalosphaeraceae; genus JAHDQI01. The sequence goes on from JAKJEN010000115.1 coordinate 3,520, forward strand.
GTATTTAGGATATTTCCCGTCCGCACCTTGCTTTTATGAGCAAATTACATTATCTTGACATTAGAAAAAATATACAAAGACTTCAAAGGATATCAAACAAGATTGAACTCTTTTTTTTTGGAATGGTAATCCTTTAAAAGGAGACCAGCTATGAAAAGAACCAGCTTGTTATTGAGTGTATTGGCGGCATTGGTGCTATGTGTGTATATAACTCAGCGCCATGATACTGCCACAAGGCATCCGGCTCCGGCAAAAATGAAAGCCGCCGAGGGTACAAAGGAGAATCCATCCGCACGCAGCCAGCATGAATGGATGCTGCTGCGCCATCCGCAGACAAACACCATTCCGAAGGATATTGGCACACGGCAAAATGCATTTGTCAATCGATTGGCCGAAGCGAATGCCCGGCTGCATCATCTCCCGCAAGTGACAAAATGGACACGCCGCGGCCCTTATAATGTGGGCGGTCGTACCAAAGCCCTGGCCATCGATGTCAAGAATGAGAATGTCATCCTCGCTGGATGCGTTTCCAGCGGCATGTGGAAATCCACGGATAAAGGAAAATCCTGGAGGAAAACGACCTCCCCCAATCAACTTCCCAGCGTCTCCTGCATCGTACAAAATAAAAAACCGGGCAAGGAGAACCTCTGGTATTATGGCACGGGGGAATACTCTGGAGCACGAGGGGGCAGTGCGGCAGCGCCTCTCAGTACGAATGGCTTCTACAGGGGGGACGGCATCTTCAAGTCCCTGGATAATGGCGAGACATGGTCGCAGCTGCCATCCACTGTTTCGGGGACTGCGCAAACAACGGACCCCTTCGACTTTATTTACAAATTGCTGACGTTCGAAGAAGAAGGCGTTCTTGCGGCTACTTCCAGTGGGGTTTTTCTGAGCAGCGATGGCGGAGCCTCCTGGAAGCATGTTCTGGACTTTGGGGAAAAATATCCGAGCAGCGACATTGCTATCACCAGCCAGGGGACATTTTATGCAGCAATAGATGGTATGGGAACTGCGAACGGACTGTACACGTCCAGTGATGGTGTGAACTGGGAGGATATTTCGCCACCGGATTGGCCGGACACGACCACACGAACGGTCATCGCAATCCCACCGTCAAATGAAAAGACGATCTACGTGCTGACGGAAGTAGCGCATTGGAAACAAACTATGAAAAAATATGAAAAAGGCATAGGCTGGAGCGACCTAACGAAGTATCTTCCCTGTAACGCGGAAATGACGACCTATGGCGCAAACATGATGATGCTTTATGTCAAACCGGATGATGACAAGACTCTCTTTCTTGGAACCGTGGGTTTGTACCGCAGCAAGGATGGAGGCTATTCATACGATGTGATCGGCAATTACAGCGATTTCCATGTAGACCAGCACGCCATCGCATTTTTTCCATCTAATCCCAAATCCATGCTGGTGGGCAATGACGGGGGGGTGTTCGGCACAAATGATAATATGGCTGCGGCAGTACCGGATCCCATTTATGGCGATCCTCATATTGAATGGAAATCGCTGAATGAAGGCTATATCACCACACAATTTTACAGCGTTGCTATTGACCATGGAACGCCTGGTAGTGAACTGGTTTTAGGAGGGACCCAGGATAACTCTTTCTTATTCTCGGCTTCAACCGATTCGCTTATGTCATGGACAGGTATTTTCCCTGGGGCTATGGATGGCGGCTATTGTGCCATCAGCGACGGAGGACGCTATTTCTATACCGGTCAGGCCGCCTCCTTCAGCGTCTATCGCAATGAATTTCCAAATGACGTCTGGGAAGTGGTCGATGTCACACCTGCCTCTGCAATCGGCATGGGCCTATGGATGAATCCGCTGCTCCTCGACCCTCATGACTCAAAGATTATGTACTTGCCTTCGCAGAGGGAATTGTGGCGCAATTCAGATTTGACAAATATCCCAGTAGTATTCCCGATGGCGCCTACCGACATCAACTGGACAAAACTCGTCAACGTGCATACAGATTGGCACATCTCCGCCCTGGGCATGTCTGAGGCCGAGCCAAGACGTCTTTATTACGGCTGCATCGCTGGCTCATTATACAGGCTGGACAATCCGCAAGAAGGCCAGCCCATACCTGTTGCCCTGCAGGGTAATAATATTCAATGGTATGGCTATCGATATGCACATTGCATATCGGTAGATCCTCGCAATGTGAACAAGCTGCTCGTCGTATTCCCTGAATACGAAACGATGAGTATTTATCTGTCTGAGGACGGAGGGGACAACTGGACGCCAGTCTCCGGCAACCTGGAGGAAAATCCCGATGGATCAGGCGGCGGCCCCTCCGTGCGCTGGCTGGCAACGCTCTATGTCAAAGATCATCCGGTTTATTTCGCCGGCACCAGCGTGGGCTTGTTTTCCACTATAAAGCTGGACGGTATGAACACGGTCTGGGTGCAGGAAGGCGCTGAGACGATCGGCCGTATGGTGATCGACATGATCGATGTCCGTCAGTCTGATGGCTATATTGCTGTGGCCACGCATGGCAATGGCATTTATACAGCCTATCTCACAGATGTCAGCACTTCGGTCACAGAGCGGACAGCTCTTCCTGAGCATTTTATGCTCCATCCTGCCTACCCCAATCCCTTCAATGCACGTACCACCATCCGTTTTGAACTGCCCAGGGCGGGAATGGCGCGCTTGCTCGTTTACAATATGCTGGGCCAAAAAGTTGCAACGCTGGTCAATGACTATCGCTCAGCAGGTAAACACACGGCACACTGGAATGCAGCTGAGGTCGCAAGCGGTGAATATATTCTCCAATTGCAGTTTGAGAAAACCAGGCAAACTCAAAAAGTAGTTATTCAAAAATAAACTGAAAAGGATAAGCTTTCTGAAACTCACCAGGATGCAAAGCCGCATAAAAAAATGCCGCAGAACAATGCATTTTGAAGCGAATAGTTGCTCGGAGCTGATGCTGATAGGATTATGATCTCCCAGGGAAAGATCCCTAGGAGATCGGGGGGAAAGGCGTTGATATGCAGCGACAGCCGTTGCTAAGCCGCTCTGGTCCCAAGGCGTGGATGCTACAGGAGAAAGGCTTGGGGAATATGACTAGCTGAGTGCAATACATTTCTTTGCTAGAACAAAAAATCCGGCTTGCAAACGATAAGTGAAAACTCCACTTACCATTCCCTCTGCAATCCATTGATAAGAACAGGCGCCGAATTGAAAGGGTCCGCTGTTATTATCCAGGCAATTAATTACATGCATATCTAACGTTCTGATTCTTGAAGTTTGACTCAACCTTTGCCGAAGATCTTTGAAGGCCTTTCACCACAGAGGATATTTGCAGCTCCAACTAATCCCGGTTCCGTGCCGGCGGCCTGTTTGATACTTGATGCTTCAAATCACGGTTAAAGTACTCATCCGGATTCCTTTCTGGAGAATATGAGGGCAGATAGTGAACTTCTATCTCCTGCTTATGAGTCTCCAACCATTCCTTGACAGGCCGGGAATGATGAACCGGTAAGTTATCTATTATCAATATCACCTTCTTAGGATTTTGCTCATAGGCCCGCTTCAGCGGCTGCTGTGGAGTGAAACCCCAACGTCTGAGATACTCGCCAACGCTCCGGATCGGCATCTTAATCTGATATTGTTCCAAGATAAGCGTCTGTACAGCCCGCCGCGTCCATAGGGCGAAGTGTAACTTGATCTGATCAGGCCTCTTGTCCTGGATGGTTTTTTGGATAAATGCCTCTTGATCCGATGACAACGTTCGCAAGGATCCAAAGGGCCGACCGCGCTTGCCCATGCGCAAACCCTTGAATCCTTGGGTTTGGTGAATTCTGATCCATTTGCCGACTGTAACTTTATGGAGACCCAAGATTTCTGCAATGGAGGTTCGAGTGTTTCCTTTCGAAAGAGCTCGATTGCCTTTTTTTGCGCAAATTCTCTGTCGTCCGCCTAAAAATGTATGCCATCTTGTTTTTTCATGTGGTACTATACAACATTGATGGCGCTATTTTAAGTATTCTGTTGCCTGCTTAATAAGTGGCGATAGCCGTCGTCGAACCGCTCTGTTACCGCAGCAAAGACGCAGACCGTCGAAGGCTTGGCCAAAGGGTTATTTGAGTGGAATGAATTTTTTGTTTCAAAAAATGAACCGGCTTGCAAACGATACATAAAAATCCCACTCGCCATCCCTTCGGCCGTCCATTGATACGAGTGATCGCCGGCGGACAATTCTTGGGCGACCTCGAGCATCCATCGCCTGCCGCCTTCTTGGATTGCAGTCCCGCTTTCGGAACCAGGGCCAGGTGGGCAGCACCAGTTAGATCCCATTGCCACCATTCCGCTTGCAAAAATGGCCGGACAGAGGTATATTGAAGCAGAGCATGGGGGGGCATCTGACTGTGGAGGAAACATATGTTCAACACCATGAAAATCGCGGCGGCGAAAATGGCTTTGAATCAATTCATCGACGGCATCGGCACGGTCCAGGATCTCGAGATCGACAAGGCGACGCCCTCCATCCTCGCCCGGGTGAACATGATGGGTGAAGCGGAGCCCATCTCCATCCAGGCGATCGGCCTGGTTCTGGGCGCGGATCACATGGCTGTTTCACATTTCGCCTGCGACAAGCCGTGGGTGGAAGCGGCCCTGAACCGGTTCCTCGCCGGCAAGGAGATTAAAATAAGTGAAGCGGTCCGCAGTGGATTGAAAATGATCTTTTGACGGCAGAGGCGCTGACCAGGCCTTTGACATCGCCCTTTGCCGCGTGCCGGCCGATGAACAGGCAGCGGCGGTCATAAATAAAGGTGGGGGCCGCCCACCTTTATTCATTTGCAAAAGCTAGGGAAGAGGAATAAAGTAGATAATCCGGGCTAAAATATCAGCCAGAATACGATGCCGGCCGTTCTCGTATCTGCCAAAATAAAAAACGTTGTAATATCCATCCTCATACCCGTGC
>JAKJEN010000116.1 GCA_022705405.1 Planctomycetota bacterium
CCGCCATGTTATAGTCACGGCCGCTCCAGGATGGATCCACCCATTCGACGCCATACTTAGAAATATCTGGGTCTATATTCGTGTAGGTTGTCTCGTCTTTTATACTCCATTTATCCGGCCGGATTTCCTGCCGGCTGCCAGGTTTCGGAAATTTCCAATTTTTATTGTACACAACTTGGTTATCCTCTACGACAGTCATCCCTTTTAAGTCCGGTTCCCATAAAGTGTCTGTGCCGTCGGGGTACAAAGGCGTTTCTATGGTCAAAAACAACGGCGTCAGCGGTTCCTCATCGACGACGGTAAACGGCGTGGCGGTTTGATTGGCCAGTTTGGCCACTTCCGATTCGGGCAGATAGCTGCCGGCCCAGATCGCTATATCATCCAAGGCGCCGATAAAGACACTGTCTTGGCCCGCCCGAGACGCGATGTACAAAGCGGTCGTCGCCTTGGGCAGATTGATTGTCGGGGACACATAAACAGAAGATTTGAGCGTTCCGTTTACATATTTTTTGAGGGTTCGGTTATCACAGGTGACTGCCAGATGATACCAGTTGCCTGTTATCTTTTGCTCATCCGTTTGTGTGCCGAGAATGGTTTGCCATCTTTCTGTCGTGCTTGACCAGAAGCGGTCATTGGAATTGTTTCCTGTCCCTTCCGGATCTACCGCCAGTTCCAGATCATAAGCGTCGGTAAACAGCAGATACGCCCATTCGTCGGCGATAACGTCCCGGCGAACCCACATGGAAATCGTAAAGGCATCGGTTAAATCCAGAATGTTTGGATCGCCATTGACATCATTGGGGTCCACAAAGAGATAATTTCTTTCATTGGGGTCGGCGGCTGCATTCGGGTTAAACAACAGGGCGCCGCTGCCGATTTTACCGGCGGTCCATTGCGGAAAGGAGACGCCGTCGGCGGCCCGCAGGCGAGCATGCTGTCCGCGGCCGGAGACATCGGCGGCCGTCATCCCTCCTCCGTCTTCAAAATCCCAGTACGCTGCAAGATCCGCCAGGGCCGTCAAAGAACATGCCATTACTGCCGATAATACGAGTATTCTTTTCATCTTGCACAACCTCCGGTAAAAAATCATCAACTCTTTTTATTTCAAATTAACGCATCAATCTTTATCTTATAACATCTATGCTTCGGGCTGCTGCCGCACTCTTATTTGCATGAGCCAGCAGCAGAAAGCCGCGCCTTTGTTCCCCCAAACTACCAGATCGGATTCAATTTCTCATGTCCGGGATAGGGTCTTCCGTACTGCAGGTACCCCTTATCTTCGGGCAGTCCGCGGAGAGTACCAACGTGGCCGTCCACAAACACCAGATTGGCCTTGCCCTCATTTCTCTGGGCCGCATTGACGTTGTGGTAGGTGGCAATATTGTCCACATATCGCCCTGGATTGGGAGCCAGCCACAGGGCATTGTCATTCAACCTGGCAGCGCTGTAGTTTTCTCTGTATCCGTTTCCTGTATTAATCGTCCACAGGTTCTCCTCTGAAAAGGCAAAACATTCGGCCGGACGGCTGACGCGAGACAGTTTTAATGACACCTCATTTGCATACGCCGTTGTGAATGTGATTTTCAGGCCGGTTTCCCAGTCAAAACCGAGGAAATAATTCATCGAATAGCTGTACATCGGGTTGAAGGGAACCTTTTTGGATTCGGGTGCGCCGCAATTGGAGCACCCTTCTTTCGGGGCGTAACTTTTAAAGGTAGGGCACATGTGGACATTCTTATCCTGGACGTAGGGCCACATCGTGCCGTCAGGAAAATCTTTGTCAAAATGCCATCGGCAGGCTGCGTCGCATTTATTGTTGCTAAGGGTACTTCGGGAATAAAGCCAGTATAACGCAAATGGGGGCTTTTCTTTGTTGTCTGTCGAATACGCAAGTAACGCCACGCCATAGTTTTTCAGGTTGGTCGCGCAAATCAGGGTCTGAGCGGTTAGTTTTACTCGCGCCAGGGCGGGAATCAGAATCCCCAGAAGCAGGGCGGTAATTGAGATAACCACAAGCAACTCAATCAGAGTAAATCCACGCTTTGTTCGCTGCATTTGAAACCTCTTGTATAAAACAATAAATTTAAATACCATGCGTCCCCCTCCCCCATCTTATGTTCAGCATATTGCATAGCGGATGAATTGTCAATATAATTTTTGCTCAATCTTTTGTGCACAAGAATTAGGAAATTTTTGATCCGATAAAAAACCGATTTGCAAAACCCTGAAAAACAGGCGGTCAGCAGGGCAAAAAAATCCGCTTTTCAAGGAGAAAAAGGATTAAAAAAATACAGATGTTGTCGGATTATTTTGAGAGTTTAGAACATACAGTTGAAAGAAATTATAAAAAAAATCAAGATGTCCTATATCTCGATAAAGGTATTGAGAATTTACAACTATTATCGGCTGGTGATCCGGGCGCAGGTTTTCATATCTAAAAAGAGATATTCCAGCCGTTTTGAAGGGATATTTGTCTGTTTGGCCTTAATTTTTTTTCTGAGCATGGCGACGGCTTCTCGTGCCATATGAGTTTCCGGCTCGATCATGGCAGTAGCGATCAGGCCGATTCGCTGATCGGTCTCGCCGGCAAAGGTGATAATCGACAAGTCTTTGGGAATCTGAAGGTTCAAGCGGGCGGCGGCCGAATAAACCGCCGGTACGGAGTATCCCCAATAGAACAGCATCGCCGTAGGACGATCGGATCGCTCCAGGACCGAGCGGAACAGAACGACCTGTTTGTCGATTGAGTACTCGGCCTTCAGGTCGGGCGAGGGGGAAATATCCCAGGTATCCAGCCCGGCTTTCTGCATGGCCTCGGCATAGCCGCCTCGCCTGTCGGCGGCGCTGTAATGGGCGTCCGGCCGACGGTTGTATGAATAAATGTCACAGTAGCAGATCTTTTTGTGCCCTAATTTTATCAAATACTCCGTCGCTTTTTTGGCGGCTGCAAAACTGTCCGGATAGACGGCATTGAAGTCCATCTTGTCATTGAGCCATACCGTGGGCATCGGGGTATTTTTAATGGCCTCTCGAACCCTGGGGGGCATATCCTGAAAGAAATTAACGATCAATCCCTCGGCCATCAGCGAACGGAAAATCATCGGCAATTCCTGGTTTTTTACCTTGCCTTTGGGAATTCGAGCCAGCAGCAGATGTTTGCCCTGCTTTTCGAGATTGAGGTGGATTTCGCTGACCATCTTTTCGGGCAGGTAGCTTTTATTTGTAAAATCGCCGTGCAGCAGAGCGACACAGTTGAACTCTCCGGTTCTGACCCCTACAGCGTAGGCATTGGGGATATAGCCCCGTTCAAGGGCGATCTTCCGTACTTTTTCCTGGCATTCTGGGCTGATGCGGTACTGGTCGGCCTTGTTGTTGAGCACACGGGAGACAACGGAGACATCTACCCCTGCGTAGAAGGCAATCTCCTTGAGTGTTACCGGCGATGTGTGCATAAACTCTTTTTACGGTTCAATCTGAACCAATTCGAACAACTGGTCTTCCTCCGTGCGGTATTTTTTAAACAGAGGGCTGTAGGACCAGCAGGTTATTTTCTTGAAATCATTGCTGAAGGTCATCACACGCAGCCAGGCCGAGCCGCCGATTTCATGAATCGGAGACTGATAATTGATCAGTTTTTGGATGACAGATCGGCCGGCGTCGTTTTCTGAAATCAAAAGGCCGGTTCCGTCTCCAATGACGTGTCCGCTGAGCACAAGGAATACGTTTTCGTTTTGGCGGATCAGTTTGTCCCAGATCTCCTGTCCGTCATTGCCGCCGGGGGTGGAATAAGAATGGGGATTCCACTCCTGGGCGGTTCCTTTGGTTTTCCAGTCATAACGCGTGGAATCATGGTACAGGTACGCATGGGTTATGATAATGGCTTTTCTTTGGCGGTACTGGCGGAGGATTTTGTCTGCCCACTGGAGTGTGTCGTCCGTTGGGGACCATTCGAGGGTAATAATCAGCCAGGGGCTGCCGTCGCCGCCTTCAAAGAGGTGATAGGTGTTGGACATTTGACCTTCGGTTTTTACGCCTGCAATGCCGCTCCAGCCGGCCATCCGTTCATAGGGAAAATAAAGATCCATCTTGGTCGTTCGGTCGGCTGACCATCCGTTTTCGCCGCAGTCGTGATTGCCCGGACACATCGCATAGGGAACCTTCTTATCGAGAATGGTAAGGGCTTCGGAGGCGTTTTCCCATTCCCGATCGACGTTATGGTTGGATACATCGCCCAGCAGCAGCACGTATTTGGCGCCGATGCGATCGGCGTTGTTTTTGACCCAAGTGGTTTGCAGTTCAAACAATCCGGGATAGGTATCGTTGTAATACTGGACGTCGGGCAAAAGAACCAGCGACCAGGTATCTTTGAACTGTTCAGGGACTTTGACCTGGTCGGTCTTTACCTGCCATTGGCCGCACAATCCTGTTGAAATCGCCAAAATACAAGATAACCAATATGTTATCATCGCAAACACCCCATCATTTATTCAAAATAATCATACATTTTTAATACCAGACACACAAAAGTATAGGGATTGACTGGGCGACTGTCAACCCTGGAGTAGTCAAGGGTCAGGAATCGAAGAAAATCGTAATTTCCTCTGGTTTATTGTGTGAAATAATTACCGTAAAGCCCCCGCCTGCAACGGGGCTGATCGCGTAGCCGTTTTGTGAAGGATGGAGAACGCTGACAAGGGGCAGATCCTCTTTCTGGAGACAAATTTTTTGGGGAGGGCTTTTCAATTTAAACGTTTCTACGGAGGCAGGATCATAAGTCACATAGACAATTTTGCCTGGAGTATAGCGGATGGAACGGACAACAGAGCGGCTTGCCAGCAAATGGTTTTCCTCCTTCGGCGCCCATTGCGGGACTGAGGCCATACCCCGCAGGAAATGCCGCATATAGTCGCCGTAGCCATCTGAGAACCAATAGCCGGTGCCTTCGTCCAGACTGGTTTTGACCAGTCCATCCTGACGGCAGCCGTATGAGGCCCAGTTAAACGAGCGATAGGCCCGTTCAAGGGCGTCCGGATCGCCGGTTTTTTCATGCAAAAGAGCCAGCAGCGAAGCATAGCGGGCGGTGTGGCTGGTCATCTTGTCCATATCATTGATCTGTTCACTGATAACCTCGGCTCCCCACTGGCGGCCTTTTTCCGGAAGACCCGCCATCGTTGTCGAGTCGACGGCAAAAAAATCTCGCACCCAGCTGATCAGCCGTTTGGCGTGCTCAAGCCCCTGCGGATCGGCCTGCGGATTTTCCAGAAGGTACCGGGCGGTCTCCAGCGGGCAATAATGGTTCAGGTTGGTACGGTAATCCGGATAGATGTAGATGTCTTCAAAATATTGTGTCCAGTTATTGTTTTGAACAGGATATCGCATCAGCCAGTCCCAAGCGATCTGCCGCGTTTTTCGAAAGGACTCTGTATCGCCTCGGCCGGTTTGGATCATTTCATCCAGCAGTCGAATAGGGCCGATGGCGTTGGAAGTATACGCTTCTTTGATAATTTTTCCGGTTTTGGCATCCACGCGAAACGGCCAGGGGGAACGACTTTCGCTGCCTTCGGTTACATGCCGGACCAGCGCCTCGGCGCAGCGGCAGGCGGCCTGAAAATATTTTTCCTGAAGCGTGACTTTATAATATCGCAGGTAGGCCAGACCGATTTCGCCGACTTTGTCCGGTTCAAGAAAGCCCACTCCATCCCCTCGTCCCAGATAATGGGAATCCCAGCTGTAGCGGCTTTCCGTAGCGCCGCGGTAGTTCGGATCTCCGCTGTCAGAACTGGCAAAAGGGACGGCGGCCCAGGCGTCATTGGGGCTTGTGCTGCCGCGGGCGATCAGGTGATCCAGCATTTCTCCGATCAGCGGCAGAATCGACGCATCGCCGCTGTATCTGTAATAAAGCAGGCCCGAATCAGTCAACATGGCAAACAAACCGCCCGGATTGTGCGTCCAGTCGCGGCCTTCAAACAGATCCTTGCCCTCATCGGCCGGCCCGTAGAAAACCGGATAAAGAAAATACGTCTTGTATCCACTGGGCTGAACCGGAATTTTTTTGAATCGATCCCATGCCCGACAGACGATTTGACTGTAAGGGCTGTCGCCTTCGGGCCAGGCGAGCAGTCGGCCTCGGTCGTCCAGTCGCACGGGATGCCAGAACAGGGTTTGGGCCGCAGGCGCTGAAAAGACAAACAAGCCGCCCAGAAGGCACACGGCTTGGGCGATCCTGTGTCTTTTTCTTATGGAATTAAACACGATTCAGCGCCTCTTGCAGGCTTTTTTCGATCAGGGCCATCATTTCATCCAGATCCGATTCTTCCGCGATCAGGGCCGGCGCGACCGCAAACCAGCATGGATCGACCCGCATAATCAGACCGTTTTCAAGGGCCGTTTTTTTGAGGGCATGCCCCAGCGCCGCAAACGGCTGATTGGTGCGGGTGTCTTTGACCAGTTCAACGCCCAGCAGAGCCCCTTTGCCGCGAACTTCTCGGATCACGCCGTATTTTTTCAGGCCTTCCAGTTTGGGGCGCAGATACTGTCCCAGCCGCTGGGCCTTCTGATCAAGTTTCTTTTCGACAATTTCGTCGATGACGGCCGAACCCACAGCGCAAGCCAGCGGATTTCCCGCAAAGGTGTTGCCGTGTGCGAACTGCACTTCCGCCTCGGCCGGGCCGAAAAAGGCATCGGCCATGTCTTCTCTTGCGATCATCGCGCCCAGCGGAATGACCCCGCTGGAAAGCCCTTTGCCGCTGCAGATAATATCCGGTGTGACGCCGAAGGTCTGGGCGGCAAACATCGAGCCGGTTCGGGCAAAGCCGGTGATGATTTCATCGAAAATCAGCATCACATTATACCGGTCGCAGATATCGCGGAGGATCCGGAAGTATTCTTCGGTTGGAGTGATGATCCCGCCGGTGTTGCCGATCGGTTCGACCAAGACGCCGGCGACGGTATCCGGATCTTCATTAAGAATGACATCTTCAAACAACTGCGCAGAAAAGCGATTGCATTCTTCCCAGGAAGAAAATCGATCGCGCCAGTACGTCGGCGGAAAGACCTTGCAGAAGCCGCCCATCTGCGGTTCGAATTTGGATTTTCGTTTTCCGGTTCCGCTGGCGGCCATGGCTCCAAAGGTGCTGCCGTGATAGCCGAAGTAGCGGCTGATGAATTTTTATTTGTGCGGCTTGCCGGTCTGCTTGAAGTACTGGCGGACAAACTTCATGGCCGATTCAATCGATTCCGATCCGCCGCTGAAGGGCTTGATGTACTTTAATCGGCCGGGGGCGACCGAACCGAGTTTCTCGATGAAATCCAGCGTTGTTGCGGCGACCCCATGCAGCGGGGGAGCAAAGGTGATCTGGTCGGCCTGGCGGCGAAGGGCCTCGATCAGTCGCGGATGGCGATGTCCGAGGGAAGCGACAAAAATCCCTCCGATGGCGTCAAAATAGCGACGGCCTTCCGTATTCCAATAATACAGCCCCTCGGCCCTGTCCACAACCAGCGGCATCTTGAGAAACTCCGAGGTCTGATGGTAATCGAGGAACGTATTTTTCAGCAGTTTAATCTGGCGCTCTGTCAGCTTCACAAATTTTTCCTTTTCAACAAATGGCCCGGATTTAGTTGGCCCGATAACCGCCCCATTGTTTGGCGATTGTCAGGAAATTATTCATAATAATAATCGAATTGACCTGTGTCTGAACGTGGTAGTTTTCAATGTGGAACTGAGCTCCGTAGATGGGCTTGCCGATCTTCTTAAAACACTGAATCTCCGTCAGTGCGCCGTCGCCGGCTCCACAGACCTGCTCCCAGCCCATCGGAAGGTATTCCAACTGTCCCATGTGGCTTTGATTGACCCGGAACTGGCTGGGCAATTCGGCAAAGGCCGGATCTTCAACGACTTTTCGGACATAGGTCGGTCCGATTTCTGCAAGCGAATTATCCCACACTCCGCAGGGGCGCGGAGACAAGGGATCGATATATCCGATATGCCCATAAATCGGAGAATAGGGATATTCCGGATTTCGGCAGCGCGGGCAGTCCCAGGGAGACTGCCAGCCGGTATCCAGCAGGATGCCGATGGCCTGGGCTCCGCCGCAGGAACCCCAGATGGGGAGGTTTTCGTTTTGCAGGACTTCCTGCAGGCCGGCAAAGGGTTCCCGGGTTCGCTGGCACCAGTCCAGAAAACTGCCCGAAAGAAAGGCACACAGCGGATAGGGTTCAATCGCCAGATAAGATTCGTCGAAATCGCCCAGCCAGATCTCCTGGGCCTGGACGCTGCCTCGGCCGGGGCAGTCCGCGATCAGATCAATGAAATTATCTACATAATAAGCCGGCAGGGTATCGTTTTCCGTGATGCTTACAGCGATGACCCAGTCCGGAAAGGAAATCTCCGCATCTGTTTCAGGGTATAATTCAATCTCCCTCAAAACCGGAAATGACCCGAT
>JAKJEN010000117.1 GCA_022705405.1 Planctomycetota bacterium
TACCGAGCCGCTGACGATGGAAACCGCCAAAGCATCCATCGCCAGCCCGAAGGCAATTGCCAGCAAAATGAAGATTTCAATCAGGCCCAGGTCCGGGTCCTCCGCAGCGTCTGCAAGTTCACTCTGTTTTTATTTCCGCGATTGTACGGGTTTTCGGCACAATGTCAAAGACGGTGATTTCGGGAACCGCCCAGAACCGCGCGCGGGGCAAAAGCCCGTCGGTCATTCCAACGCCCCGGTTGACATACAGATCCATCCGGCCGACCCGATACAATCCCCACTCATATTGTTTGTTTCGGACAGAGTCGGCCAGCAGAGAACCCCAGAAGGGCAGGGCGATCTGGCCGCCGTGGGTATGCCCGCAAAGGTACAGATCCACCGGTTTCGACTCCAGATATTCAACCAGGTCGGTGTTGTGAAACAGCAGGATGTTGAACCGGTCCGAAGACAGATGCCGGAGGGCCTGGATGCTGTTGGGGCCCAGGGCATGATCGATACCGCAAAGGCCGAATGACTGACCGTCTTTTTCAAGGGTCAGGGCGTCCATGGGCAGTTCGACAAAACCGGTTCCTTCAAACAAAGAAACCGTTTTGAATTTGCGATTGTCCACATTGCCGCGGACAGCGTATTTGCCGATTGAACTGTGCATGGAATAGAGCGTTTTGTGCAAAAGCGGCAGGGCGTCTTTGTGGTTGAGCGCATCGCCGGTCAGGACAATCAGATCGGGCTTGAGTTGATTGATCTGCTCAACCAAACGGGGTTCCAGCCGCGTTCGGAGGTCGCAATGCAGATCGGAAATCTGAACGATGCGAACGGAAGTATCGTTCAACTTGTCGGTGTAGATTGTGAATGTGTTAATCTGAAGCCGCCAGGGTTCAATGAAAAAACCCCACCCCGCGCAAAGCAGACCCAGCAGGGCCAGCGCATGCAGCGGCAGATTTCGCTTTGAAAAAAAGCGACCGGGTTTTTTGCGGATCTTCTGAAAAAGCAGGCGGACTTCCAGACCATAGACGGCCGTTACGGCTGCCAGGAACAGAACCGGCGGCAGCAGACAGATCAGAAGATACTTCATGGCTGAAGTTCCAGTTTGCAGGGGCCGATCAGATCCTGCGTGATGGGCTGGCCTGCCGGCAGAACGGCGACCTGCTGATCGTCCCAGCGGCCGTCTAAAAAACGCTGCAAAAGCTCCGGGTCGCCATCGATTTGGTCAAATTCCCAGCCCAGATAATCGGCGCTTTGACGCGTGAACTGGAGATGCTGTTGTTTGTTGGGCAGGTTCCAGTCGATAAAGACGGCTTTTTTATATCGCTTTCTCCACTCCTGCTCGACCTCCATCAGGTAGTCGGCATTATCGGGTCCGTATTTGGTTATGTATTCGGCGCGGAGCTGGCGGTCACTTTGCGGGCCGGGCATTTGACTGTGTTCAATCCAGCCGGCGCTGAAGAAATAACTGCCGGGGTTGAGTTGATTGTATTCTTCATGACGCTGTTTGGAACCCAGCAGAAGGGTGATGCAGTCATGTGCCTTTGGGACCACCAGCGGCAGAGAACAGGATAGACCAAGCAGACCGTTGCCGCACAGCCCATAGCCAAGCAAAACCGCATCCGAGCCGCTGTCTGCGGATCGGAGAATGTCTTGCAGCCGGCTGTGCAGTTTTTCCGGCGTGTTATGCAGGCCCTGCTCCATCCAGACAATGTCGATGGTATGGGGGCTGCGGGCCATGCAGAACTCAATTTCGGGCCTTAATGCCTCACATGCAATCAGCAATAACTTCATCGCAGCCATTGTACAAGAAACAGAGCCGCTCAGGGAATAAAAAAAGGCGTATAAAAACGCCTGCGGCTCAAAGGAGGAGAGGAAGTTCGGTGAAACTTCCCAGGGCTATTGCCGCAGGCGCAAGAAGGAGATTTGTTTAATTGCATCCTACCGGCCTAAGGAAATCTTGTCAATACCTTATTGGGAAGAGAAAACTTATACAGGACATACAGGGTATATGAATTAGGTGAAAATATTTCTTTCTGCGGATGATTCAATGGGCGGCAGCCCTAAAGCGGCGTTTTTATGAAAACAAAACTGGAAAAACCAGAATTTTGCGTGTATATTCACAGGTTAAATAAAACGGTCGTGGACAGAGTCTGTTATCGGAAAAGAAGTGATGTCAGGAAAGCCCTTGTATATACTGGGAATATCGGCGTTTTACCATGACAGCGCTGCGGCGCTGGTGGCCGACGGGCGTATTATTGCAGCCGCCCAGGAGGAGCGGTTCACCCGTAAAAAGCACGATTACAATTTTCCTGTGAACGCGGTCCATTACTGTTTGCAGGAAGCGGGGATAGATGCCGGCCAACTGGATCATGTGGTCTTTTACGAAAAGCCGCTGATCCGTTTTGAGCGGATTCTGGAGACCTATTTTGTGTACGCGCCTCGCGGATTTAGGCAGTTTTTGATGAGCATTCCGATGTGGCTCAAGCAGAAACTGCACCTGCCGCGGGAGATGGATCAGGCGCTGGATTTTAAGTATAAGGGCAGGTATCTGTTCTGTGAACACCATGAATCGCACGCGGCCAGCGCGTTTTTTCCGTCGCCCTTTGAGGAGGCGGTGATTTTGACGATGGATGGAGTGGGCGAGTGGGCTACGGCCAGCATCGGCGCCGGCAAAGGAAATAAGATTCAAATGCTGTATGAGATGCGGTTTCCTCATTCGCTGGGGCTTCTGTATTCGGCATTTACTTATTTTACGGGATTTCGAGTCAATTCGGGCGAGTACAAACTGATGGGACTTGCGCCGTATGGTCGTCCTATCTATTATGACAAGATAATGACCGAAATGATGGATTTGAAGGAAGACGGTTCGCTTCGGCTGAATATGGATTATTTTGGATACTGCACCTCGGATGTGATGATCAGCGATAAATTCCAAACGCTCTTTGACGGTCCGCGCCGCAGTCCCGAAAGCCGGATCACCCAGCGCGAGATGGATATCGCCGCCTCAATCCAGAAGGTCACCGAAGAGGTAATGTTGCGGATGAGCCGATATGCCTATACACAGACGGGGCTGAAGAATCTTGTTCTGGCGGGAGGAGTTGCGCTGAACTGCGTGGGTAACGGACGGATTCTTCGGGAAGGGCCGTTTGAGAAGATCTGGATCCAGCCGGCGGCCGGAGATGCCGGCGGGGCGCTGGGGGCGGCGCTGTTTGTCTGGCATCAGCTGCTTGATAATTCAAGACGCATCGATCCGCAGGATCTTCAGAGCGGATCGCTGCTGGGACCGTCTTTTTCTGTTTCTCAGATCCAGTCGTTTTTGGATTCGGCAGGCGCGGTGTATCAAGTCTATGAAAACGAAACCGATCTGCTGGATACGGTATCGGATGCGATTATCAACGGACAGGTTATCGGCTGGCTTCAGGGGCGGATGGAATTCGGCCCGCGAGCGCTGGGCAGCCGCAGCATTTTGGGCGATGCGCGCAATCCGCAGATGCAGTCCAAAATGAATCTGAAGATCAAATTCCGCGAGTCGTTTCGGCCGTTTGCGCCGAGTGTGCTGGCAGAGCGGACCGGAGACTACTTCGGACTGGGCGACGGACACAGCAGCCCGTATATGCTGCTGGTGGCGCCGGTCCGGGAGGACAAACGAAAGCCGCTGACGGCCCAGCAGCAGGAGTTGAGCGGGATCGATCTGCTCAAGGTTCCGCGCAGCAGCGTGCCGGGCATTACGCATGTGGATTACTCGGCGCGGGTGCAGACGGTGGATGAAAAACGGCACGGCCGCTACTGGCGTCTGCTAAAGCGATTTGAGGCCAAAAGCGGCTGCCCGCTGGTGATCAATACGAGTTTTAATATTCGCGGAGAGCCGATTGTATGCACGCCTGAAAATGCGTATCATTGTTTTATGGCCACGGATATGGATATGTTAGTGCTGGAAAACTTTGTGCTGCTCAAGGAGCGTCAGCCGCAGATGAAGCCGCATCAGGTGGATCAGTATTTGGCGAAGTTTGAATTGGATTAAAGTCGGCCGGTCGAAGGCCCGCGATGCAAAAATGAACGGATACCTGCGATGGGATTGATACAACTGGATTTGAGACCAAGCCCCAGGACGCTTCGGCAGTTTGGTTTGATCTGCCTGATTATGCTGTCGATAATCGGGTTGCTGCTGGTGCGGCGTTTTGGTGCGCCCATATCGGCAGGAATCGCTCTGGCGGCGATTGGACTGATTCTGTTTCTGGTCGGGCAAATTTGTCCGAAGGCAATTTGGCCCTTTTATGCCGGACTGATGCTGGCGGGATTTCCTATCGGCTGGGCCATCAGCCATCTGGTGATGATTCTGTTTTTCTTCTGTGTGATCACACCGGTTGGACTTGTGTTTCGTCTGCTGGGGCGGGACGCTCTGCATCGTCGGCCTGATAAAGATGCCTCGTCGTATTGGACGGCCTGCCGTCGCCCGGATTCGGTGAAACGTTATTTCAGACAGTTTTAATCAACAGGAGCCCGTTATGCCCGATGCTTCGAAGAAAAATGAGTTTCAGCAGCAGGCGCAGCAAAAACGCCCTCCTATCGTGGTGGAGTTTTGGGATTTTCTCAAGCATAACAAAAAATGGTGGCTGCTGCCGATTCTGCTGATCCTGCTTCTGCTTGGACTGATAATTCTGCTGAGCGGTACGGCGGTGGCGCCGTTTTTGTATCCGCTGTTTTAAGGGCGGCCGACAAACCAATGAATCGAAAAATAACGGCCAAATTGTTCTGGACCGCTATTTTGCTTGGAGGTCTTGTCGTTTTATGGCTCAAAGAGGTTCCGCTGGCCTATTGGGTGGCACAGCAGCGTGCGGTTTTGATGGGCCGCTATTCGGTAGGACAGGCCGCCGCACAGATCATCCTGACGCCGATCGGTTTGCTGCTGTTGTGGGGAATTTGGGCAGCCCGGGAGAAAACCCCAGATCAAAAGCGGCTGGATGCTTTCAAGACAATTGCTTTGATCGGATCGATTCTTGCAGGGATTCTTTTTACAGATATCGCGATTCGACTGGTTCAGAGCAATCAGTATTTTCGCACCGGACACAGTTATCACCGCCAGCCCAATCAAATTCGGCGGGGCATCTTTGAAGATAAGCCGATTTGCGCATTGACCTACCCTCGCGCAGGAGCCGGCTATCCTCCGGTTTCTTATACCTTTACAACAGATCGGCGAGGATTCCGCAATCAGACCGATCTGGATCGATATGACATTCTGACGCTGGGAGATTCCTTTGCGGAAGGTTCCGGGGTTTCCGATGAGCAGGTCTGGGGGGTGCAACTTGCGTCGCTGACCGGATGGACGGTTTACAATCTGGGAATGTCCGGGACCAGCGCAGCCGGATATCTGCAAACCCTGCAGGATATCGGTCTTTCTCTAAAACCCAAAGCCGTTCTTTGCATGTTGTATGAGGGCAATGATTTTCGGGACAGCAACTTTAAGGAAGAAGACCCAAAAAAGAAGAATCGTTCTTTGAATGATATTCTCTTTCGCAGTTCTCCGCTTCGCCAGCGGTTTCAAACCTTTCTGATTGAGTTCCTGGGGCCTTTAGGCAGCAGACGTTTTAAGGGAGATCCTTCGACTCTGGCGGATCCGAAACACCCGATGTATCCGGTGGCCTGGCAGCCGGTAGAACTGCCGGAAGGATCAGGCAACTATTATTCTTTTGAAGTTAAACGGCTGCTGGATCATTGTCTCAGCCCGGAACAGTTTTTGCAAACGAAGGCCTGTCGCAAAACACATGAAATTCTGATACGGTTAAAAGCCGTTTGTCAGGAACATCAGATCCGTCTGGTGATTGTTTATGCCCCGGACAAGCCGCATCTTGTGATGGAAGCGGCCAAAGGTTTTCTGTCGCCGGCGCAGGTTCGGGCCTTTCTGGCTCTGCGGCAGGATCAACCCCCGCCTGTCGATCAACTCTGGGAGACGATTCTGCCGCAGATGGATACATTTGAGGAGGTTATGCGGCAATTTTGTCGACAGGAGGCGATCGAGTTTATCAGTTTAACGGAAATCCTGCGCCAACAGATGCTGGCGGGCAGACAGGCCTATTTTACTTATGACCAGCACTGGAGTCCGGAGGGCCATCGGATTGTGGCCGAATATCTGGCCGGTGCGCTTTCTTTGTAATCGGGCAAGGAGATCCCATGAAACGCACACGAATCCGAACGACTTTCAGCGTCGCTGCGGGAATCACAGCTCTGGCGGGCGGATGTGCTCCGCATCAGGCCGTTGGACCGCCTTCTGTGAAGCCAAATATAGTGTATATCCTGGCTGATGATTTGGGATATGGGGACTTGGGCTGCTATGGGCAGCAGCGGATACGAACGACGCATCTGGACCGGATGGCCTCTGAAGGCATTCGATTTACCCAGCATTATGCGGGCAGTACGATTTGCGCTCCTTCGCGCTGCACTTTGATGACCGGATGGCACGGCGGTCGAGCTGTCATCCGGGGCAATGACCGCCGGCCGTTGAGGCCGGAAGATACAACAGCGGCTCAGATCCTTCAAAGGGCGGATTATCGCACCGGATTGATCGGTAAATGGGGACTGGGAGAAGCGGGCTCGACAGGCATCCCGAATCGGAAGGGCTTTGATTATTTTTTCGGGTATCTCAATCAGGCCCATGCACACAATTACTATCCAGACTTTCTATGGCGAAATGAGGAGAAAGTTCCGCTGCCCAATCAAATTAAACGTCCGGAGGGCAGCCCCGATCATCCCGGCGGCGTATCGACTAACCAGGCGCTGTATTCGCATGATCTGTTCATTCAGGAGGCCGAACAATTTATCCGGGACAGCGCTGGCGGTCCGTTCTTTCTTTATTTGGCGCTGACGATTCCTCATGCCAATAACCAGGCGGGAGAGAAAGGGATGGAGGTGCCGGACTGGGGCGAATATGCGGCCAGAGACTGGCCGGATCCGCAGAAGGGACATGCTGCGATGATAACCCGTATGGACGAAGGAATCGGGCGGTTGTTGGATCTGCTGAAGGAACTGGATATTGACGAGCGCACGATTGTCTTTTTTTCCAGCGATAACGGGCCGCATCGAGAGGGCGGTAACGATCCGCAGTTCAATAAAAGCAGCGGTCCTCTGCGGGGGATCAAGCGGGATTTGTATGAAGGGGGCATTCGTGTGCCTTTAATTGTCCGCTGGCCCGGACACATTCAGGCCGGTCGTCAGACCGATCACATCAGCGCGAACTGGGATTTGCTGCCAACCTGCGCTGAATTGGCGGGACTGGCCGAACCGGAAGGGATTGACGGGATCTCTTTTTTGCCGGTTCTGCTGGGACAAAAGCAGAAATCTCATGCGTATCTGTATTGGGAGTTTTTTGAAAAGGGCGGCAAGCAAGCAGTGCGAATGGGGCGTTGGAAGGGTGTGCGACTGAATGTCCATGCAGATCCGGATGGGCCGATTGAACTGTATGATCTGGAAAAAGACATTGCAGAGATCTGCAACAAAGCGGAACGATATCCGAAGACAGTAGATAAAATTCGGCAGATCATGCAGGCGTCACATGTCAGAAATGAAGCGTACTTGTTTGAGTATGAAAAAGTGCAGGACCGGTAAAGTCCCGAGAAAGTTTTATCTCCGGTTTTTCTGCATTACTTTCTGCCGTGTTTTCTTCCCCCGGGGCCTATTCCGATAGTTCGCCCGAGCGAGGCGATGCGTTCGGCAAGGCAGACCTGACAAGCCGAAGCGGTTTCATTTATACACGCCTTGCCCGGATAGATTTCATACAGTTGCCTGTATTGGACCGGTGTGCAGTTGGGCATGACAATATTGGCTCCGCGCGACAGGCCCAGTTCCCTTCCGCTGTCCCGGTTAATGGTTGCCAGGGCAGTGGTACTTGGAATATTCGCTTCCGGGCAGACCAGGCGAGTCAGGGCGATTACTTTATAAGTCATCGCTTCGGTATTGGGCGTTTGTTCGTCCGAATCTATGAAGGAACTGGCCTGCCCGCTGCCAAGCGGAGTATCGGGATGGGGGATATACGGTCCTACGCCGACCATATCCAGATCCAACTTGGCGAACAGAGCAATATCATTGGCCAGAGTTCGGTAAGACCGCTGCCAACCTCATAGCCCAAATCGCGAAGGGATGCAAGGATATCCAGCCGATTTTCGGTCTGCCCCGGTCGGGGCGGATGAATCAGCCGGTACAATTGCGGATCGGAAGTTTCAAACCTCAGCAGATAGCGATCAGCTCCGGCCTGTTTCCACAGTTGCAGGTCATCCATCGGCCGCTCGCCCATGCTCAGGGTGACTGCCAACGGAGTTGTCTGCTTGATTGTTTTTACAATTTCAGCCAGCCAGTCCGCCCGGATTTGATAATCCTCTCCTGCCTGTATTACAACCGTGCCGTAGCCGAATTCGGCAATCTGCCGGATGCA
>JAKJEN010000118.1 GCA_022705405.1 Planctomycetota bacterium
CCTCGTTCAGATTCTGGACGGCGGATTCAAGCTTATTTTTTTTGGCATCCAGAAAACAGGCGGCCCCTATCTCCATCAGCTCAATCTGATTTTGCAGCTGCTGTTCCAACTGAATTTGCAGGTTGTTGACTTTTTCCTGAATGGCATCGAGCTCTTTGACCAAAAGTTCCAGCAGCTGGGAACGACTCAAAAACACGGGCTGTCCAAAACTCGGATGTGAAATTCCCAGCGATTCAGCCCCCGCGTCCAGAACGATATGGACCGCTTTTCGTATGGAAAGGTCTCCATCTATGATCAGATCGCACGGCTCCTCGGTAAAGCACGAAGGATTCTCTATCAATTCCGCGATTCGTGTCACTCGAATCCCTTTCAAACAGCGCCATAACACTGAAGAATGATTTAATGTCTTTGAAAAATATCGGCCCAACCGGAAAGCGATTTAACTTAAACGCTTTAGAACGGTGCGCGAATCGCTTACTTTGCCTTCAGAACTTCCGATAAATATATGCGTCTTTGCTTTAGGGGATTTAATCGAGAATGCCTTTTTTAGATTCATCGGAGCCGGCGCTCAATTCTCAGGTTGAGCGGCTATTTCATTATCAGACGGCGGCGCCTTGTCCGGAATTCAGGCGTTAAAGCGAGCAAAAAAAAGATTTTGCTTTTTTACTTCAAGAGGTTCCTATAATACTCTCAGAGAGGCCGGGCTCAATTAGATCCGGACCCGCTAAACAGCTCATCGAAAGGTTTTGGCAGATTCTTTTTAGACTGCCATAAAATTCTGAACCGGCCGTTTGCCTCGTTGATTTTCTGAACTTCCAGAAGGGTCCTGGGCGATTTGAATTTTGTTCCCAGACCGGCGACCTGAGCATTGTGAAAAACAGTCAGCCCTGCCTCTTTCCTTTCCCAGCCCAGGTTATCCCGGCGGCATAAAAACCCGACGCTGTTTTGCTTACGGCCTCTGAAAATGGCCGCCTCGACGTCCATCCGATTTCCGTCAAAAAATTCATCCTGAGGGTGCAGAATATAAATCCCGCGGCGGCAGAGTTCGCTCTTCTGCGGGTAGCTCGGATACGGACCCATCCCAAGCCAGAGAACGGTATCGACGGAAAAGAGCATGTCAAAAGCAAGGCCCAGTTCCAGTACCGCTCCCTCCTGGCTTTGGGGCTTGAGCGAATACTCCAGGTCAATCCATCCTTGCGGGGCCGCTGTGCAGGTCAGATCCGCCAAAACAGACTTTTTTTCATCCGGACTTGAATAACGTATTTGCATCTTGAGAACCGCCTGTTCGCCTTCCTGTAATGTACGGCTTTGCAGTATGGCGAATTTTCTGAATAAAGATGGTTCCCAGATTTCCAGCCTTGCCTTTTTATAAGTTCGTCGTTCTGCCATAGTGGGTTTGCGCCCGACGCGCAGAAACGGTCCTTTCAAAACAGGCAGACCATCCGAGTCGGCCAGAATCAGCGGGCCGTTTGGATTAACCTGCAGCGTCATTTTTGCCGGATCGGGAAATCGCCAACCTTCCGGGATTTCCTGTAAATTGCCGGCCGATCCGGCGGCATTTTCCTGAATGCTCATCCAGTTCGATTTACCGGAAGGGGGGATCAGCAAAACGGTGTGTTCAGCCGCTGATTGGCCGCTCTGGTCGCAAAATTTCAGTTCAAGGCGAATATCGCTTTCCTCGGCCGCCTGCGGGACTTGAACAGGCGCCTGAAATACCTGTGTTTCATGCGGCGGACAGGAAATGCAGATCGTCTGCTGGTTCAGCAAAGTCCGGTTTTGATAAAGTGCGCAATGGATTTGCAATTGGTTCAGATCTGTAAAATCATAACGATTTTCAACCGTCAGTTCGATTGTCTGAAGTCCGGGCTGGACGGTCAGTTCCTGTTCACGAATTACTACGGGGCTGTATACCCGACGGGCCTGGAAATAGTCCGTCTGCGGCCGTCGATCCGCATACACAATCCCGTCGGTTCCATACTGACCGTGGCTGTCGAGGATTGTATTCGGATCAATAAAGACATCTCCGGAAAGATCCGAGGGCCCCAGGTTCTCGATATCGGTATAGGAATCATGAACCGGTCTGCCATTGATGGGCCGCCGAATTCCCTGATCGGCCCACAGCCAGATCATTGCCCCGGCAATGTGATCTGTTTGCTGGATCATCTCCCATTTGGCCGCAAAGTCTCCAAAGGCCGTATCAAGGGCATGATTGAGTTCTGTGTACAAGTACGGAACCGCCACCGTCTTATTCTGCGTATGCCGTTGGATCTGTTCGGTGGAAGGATAGTGCCTGGAGTAAAAGTCAATCCACGATGCATGTCCGGTATCGTCGGTAGAATGCGAGTCTCGAAAGTCGCCTCCCGGGTAATAAATCGGCCGACTCGGATCCAGTCGTTTGACGAAGTCGGCTGTCTTTTCCAGATTCTCCTTCAACGGGTTTTCATTGCCGATATCCCAGATAATTACACAGGGATGGTTGCGGTCGCGCCGAACTGTTCTGTCTGCACGCGAAAGCATTGCCCCCAGTGAATTGGGATTGGCCTGATACGCTTCGCCCAGCCCAATGGGTATCTCATCCAGCACATACAGTCCATATTGATCGCATAACTCAAGAAAGCGGGGGTGGGGAGGATAATGTGAACAGCGGACTGCATTCATATTGGCGGCCTTGATCATCTCAATATCCTGACGCCAGTGCTCTTCCCTCAGAGCCCGTCCGACCTCCGGGTGGATCTCATGCCGGCAGACGCCTCGAAGTTTGACCGGCCGCCCGTTAATCTTCAGAATCCGGCCTTCTACCTTCACTTGCCTCAATCCGACTTTTTTTCGAATCGTATGCGAGACATCGCCGTCGACCTGAAGCGTCAGCGACAGTTCATACAGAGCCGGATGTTCGGCATTCCAGAAGTCGGCATTTTCCACCGGAATCCGGAACGCGGCCTGCGGAAAGAACTCGCCGTCTTCAAAGACAATAGATTGACTCAGAGAGGCGGCCGAGCGGCCCTGCGGATCCGTCAATTCAATTGAAAGCGATAATTTCGGAAGCGGATCTTTTGGACTGTCCATCCGTCGAAAAAAGCGGATATCCGCTTGGCCTTCAATTTCTCCGTACTGTCTGTCGGTGCGGATATGGGTTTGAAGGACCAGGTTATCCAAAAAATACAACGGAGGCGAAAAAAGTACAGCGTCACGATAAATTCCCGACAGCGCCCAGTCGTCGTTGCAGTCAAATTCCATCTGCGGCAAAGGCCGATACACGTTCAGAGCAATCAGGTTTTCTCCTTTTCGAATATACCGGGTGATATCAAACTGACAGGGCAGAAAGGCGTGTTCAAATCCTCCCGCCTGGCGGCCGTTAATGTACAGGGTATAGGCGAAGGCAACCCCTTCAAAGTGGATAAAGACCTGTCGCCCGTCCCAGGCAGGGGGCAACGTGACCCATTTACGGTAGAGTCCGCATATTTCGGGATCCGGTCGGCTGTAGCGCGGCTCTTCAAAACCCTGTAATTCCCAGTTGGACGGAACAGAGATAAATTTCCATCCGCGGTCGTCGTAATCGATGCTGTAAAAAGTTTTCAGCAGTTCGCTTTCAGATATGTTGGCTGTCCGAAACTGCCACAGTGAATTCAGGGACACTGTCCACGGAGTGTCTTTTTCGAAATCAATTCCGAAAACCCATCCGCCCCATACAAGAATCCACAAACTGAAAACGTTTGCTCGTTTTGCCATCCCTTCACCTCGTTAAAAGAATCCCGAACAGCCAGTTCGTTTTTGCTATTCTCCAAAATTGATACCTGGCCTTGTTCTCTGCCGAAAGAATCAGCGATCCGGTTTTCAAAAATATAGCAGATACGTCCAGACTTGTCACCGGGTTTTCCTGGACCTTTGGCTTTGTCAGAAAAAAGGGAAGCAAAAAAACGGGCTTATCTGCCCGGAATATAAGATCGTTTGAACCACAGATAATCTTCCGAAACCGTTCCATTCGGGTTGGTTGCAGGCCAGTCTTTCTGCTGGGCTTTGGCCATTTCAAGGGTATTCTTGGATTCCCATTTGTGCCGTTCCGCATGACCGTCTGCAAAAGCCAGAGTGCTGCTTCCATTATGCCAGATCGAAAAGGGATCCACCCATTTTGGTATGTTCAGGTTCATATTCCAGGTTCGGTGATTCCAGCCGAATCCATCCGATTCTTCCAGAAATACGATCTTGCTGCCGGGCACAGTGAACTCCGACAGTTTGGACACAGTGCAGGCATCTTCGCCGGTCCCGCCGGCCGGTCGTTTCGACAGGACCTTGCCTATCGAATAACTGCGGTAGCCGCCTTTCCAGTCCGGATCATAATTGTTGGGATTGTTGCCTTTATAAGTAGCCGGTTTTAAAAAGCGTTTATCAACTGGGCAATTATATACATCCGGCGCTTCCAGATAGGGCCACAATGCGCCGGCCTGTAATCCACGAATTTCATCATCCAGCGTCTTATTGACATCTTGCTTTTGCGGTCCCATGGGGCGACCCACCCAGCACCAGACCCGCACTATAGATCCGCCGATTGAATAGTTCATATACCCTGGATCGGAAACCACATCCCCTGTATCCCCATCCACGATATTTGATTTATTGTCTTCGGCATACTGGAGCCATGCTTTGATCATCTGGCTTTCGTTGGCCAGGCATACTGCGGCGGCGGCGATGGTTTTGGCGGTTCGAAGCGCCGGGATAATCACGGCCAAAAGCAATCCGATAATGGCAATGACTACCAGCAGTTCAATCAGAGTGAAGGCACATTGATGCTTTGAATGCTTTGAGGCGAGCATACAGGTCTCTTTCCAATGTATGGTTCCCCGTGTTTTCCGTTCAATGGAGCCGATGAGAGTCGAACTCACGACCTCTTGCATGCCATGCAAGCGCTCTCCCAACTGAGCTACGGCCCCGTTTTTAGATACTATATCACACCTCAGGGCGAGCGGCAAGCCCTGTTTTTTATGAAATTCTGCTCAATTTCCGGTAGGTTTACAGACCCCCTTGCCCTGACTGCTGAGCCAGTTCCTGACCCATCGGCGGGCTTGCTCAGGTGTGACGATCTCCTCAGCCAATTGAGCGGTGTACATTTCTCTGGAAAGCCGACCGAGCGCCGGTCCGGGCCAAGCTCCTAACGCGATTAGTTCGTGCCCGTCCAGCAGGGGTCTGGGTCGCAGATTCTTTCCTTCCTGTTCCCTGGCCCGTTTTAGATTTTTTTTCAAGGCAGCTTGGCTCAGGCCGTGGGCCTTTTGGATGGCCGTTTGCAGCTGCACTAAATCTTTCCAATACGGCTCGGCAAGCAGCATTTTCAGGCGGGCCAGAGACAGGTCGTGATTCAAAAGCAGGCCTTGGTTATCCAACAGAAACCGGATATGCTTTATCATAGAATTGCTTAATCGGAATGATTTTGCCCATTCAATTGCCTGTTTGATCCGAACATCTGTCCACAAAGCGGCCATTGAAAGAGCAAAATTGACTTTTCCGGAAAGGCAGCTGAGGACGTGTATTCCGAGATTTGCCTGCTCATCCTGCAATTGAGGGAAGATTGCTTTAATAAGTCCTGATTCTACAAGAAGTTTTACGCCACGTTCGCGGTTTGAGTCCGTTAGTATTTGCTCTAATTCCATCGCAACTCGTTCGGCGCTGATATCTCGGATTTTGCCTGCGTATTTTTTAACCGCTTCCCAAGTCTTTTCTTCTATCTCAAAGGCCAGTTGCGTTGCGAATCGGACTGCCCGCATCAAGCGCAAATAATCCTCCGCAAACCGCTCCTCGGGCTTTCCAATCGTTCGCAAAATCCGCCGTTTCAGGTCTTTTTGTCCGCCGACAAAATCCAGGACCTTCTTTTCAAGCGGATCGTAAAACATTCCATTGATAGTAAAATCACGACGTGAAGCATCTTCTTCTACTGAGGTAAATTCGACACGCCCTGGGTGTCTTCCGTCCTGGTAGCTGCCTTCAGTCCGAAAAGTGGCAACTTCTATCTGTTTATTATCCAGAATTACCAAAATTACGCCAAATCGGGCGCCAATCTGTAGTGTTTTGTGAAACAAAGATATAATCCGATCGGGCGGTGCATTTGTGACCACATCGTAATCTTTGGCGGGTCTGCCTAACAGATGATCGCGCACACAGCCGCCCGCAAAGAGGGCCTGGAAGCCCTCTTTGACAAGCCGCCTGACAATCTGCAGTGCCTGGGTTCGATTAGACAGATTAGACATATCTATTTTTACCGCCTGTAATTTGAGGAGGTTGGACATATATTGTCGGGTCAGGGACGTCGGCTTCTTGAAAACCTTTCTTTCTCAGTCTGCAGGAATCACAGACCCCACATGCACGGCCGTCTTTATCCGGGTCATAACAACTGTGCGTAAGAGAGTAATCCACTCCAAGCCCAATTCCAGTTTTTATGATTTGCCCTTTTGTCATTTGAATAATAGGAGAGTGGATCTTGAATATCCCCTTCTTCTCAACCCCTGCGGCTAAAGCCAGGTTAGCCAACTTTTCAAATGCCTCAATAAAAACGGGTCTACAATCAGGGTAACCACTGTAATCAACGGCGTTTACGCCAATAAAGATATCAAAAGCCCCCAATATCTCCGCCCAAGCTAACGCGTAGGCCAGAAATATTGTGTTCCTCGCGGGTACATACGTAGAGGGTATGGCGGGGTCTGTGCTTTCTCTATCTTTTGGAACTTCCAAATTATTATCTGTCAGAGCAGATCCGCCCAAAGTACCAAGATCAATATCGAGAATTTTGTGTTCCCGGACATAAAAAACTTTTGCAAGTCGTATGGCTGACTCGACTTCCACTTCATGCCTCTGTCCGTATCGAAAAGTCAGCGCATGGCAGATAAAGCCCTCTTGCCGGGCGATAGCCAGCGTAGTGGCCGAATCCAAGCCCCCGCTAAGCAAAATTACTGCCTTTTTGGTCTCTGCCATAGCGAATATTCCTTGAAAAGCATCTATTTTTCTTTATGATAGACCACAGTATAACAAATTCAGGCCCGAGAGTAAAAATTATGGCTGAAAAACCGCAACTTGAATTATTTGACAATCCCCGGACCGGGCGGGATTACACGATCACGATCCGCTGCCCTGAATTTACCAGCGTCTGCCCAAAAACCGGCCAGCCGGATTTCGGGGAAATCACGATAGAATACATCCCCGACCGAAAATGCATCGAACTAAAAAGTTTGAAATTCTATCTGCAAAGTTATAGAAATGAAGGAATCTTTTACGAACGGCTGACCAATGACATCCTTGATGATTTGTTCGAGTCCTGCCGACCCCAATGGATGCGGATTACCTCACGTTTTACGCCGCGCGGGGGGATTACAACAGATGTCCGTGTGGAATTTCGAGGCCAAACAGAAAAGGGCGGTTCTAAAAGCCCATAAATTAATATTGGGAGGTTGCAGGTATGTCAATCAGTTTCCACTGTGAGAGCTGCAAGAAGAAAATAAAAGCGCCGGATCAGGCCGGCGGCAAATGGGGCAATTGTCCTTACTGCAAGCACCGCTGTTATATTCCTCTGCCCAAGACAGGAGAGGAAGAAGAGCTTCGATTGGCTCCGGTAGATGAACTGGAAGAAAGTCGGATTGATGCGATGATGCGCGAAACGCACACGCTGACCCAGAATATCCTTCATGAAAGTCAAATTCCGGAAGAAAGCCCTTCGGCTTCGGTATTGGCAGTCAGAGTTGCTGACGAACGCGATCTTATTAAACATGCGATTTTGTATCTGCGGCAAATGGCCGACGGCGAGCTGGCACAAGCGGAAAAAACATTCAAAATTCTCAAAGCCAATAAAAAAACATCGTTGCGCATCCTGGCTTCCATGGCTCGAGCGGAGCGACCGGAACCTGAGCTTCACGATGTGCCCGGCACAGTTCTTCAGGGACTTATCCGTGACGCCAGTTCCAAACTAAGCTGAGCAAAAGAAAAAAGATATCCTGCAAGGGATATCTGCCGGTCAGTGTATTCATTTTAAATATAAGAAAATTATGCAGTGGATCCCTTCGTCTGATGGATTGGAAGATTCCGCTGATTATTTTTGATCTAAGGGGGGCTGAACAGCGCTGCCGGCAAACCTTCCGAAATAGTCGGATTTAGCCGTTCGTTTTTAAATTGTCCGATAATTATCAAGACCTTTGTATTAACATTATCAACGGCTTTTCTCCCTTTGATAACGTCCAATAATCCAAAAAAAATGAATAAGATTTTTTGTAAGCGTTCAGGCGGTTTTTGTTAAACAGCCTGCTGTTTTTATTAATGATGGAACAGGAACACTGTTTAAAT
>JAKJEN010000119.1 GCA_022705405.1 Planctomycetota bacterium
GTTTCAGTTGTGCAACTCAACCAACCTGTGCGCACTGCCGTAAATGGGGTTCGTGTGGGGATCAGTCGAATTGCCCTTGAGGTTGACAAGATCATTAATTTGCCGAAATTCAAGGCCCATCAACAGTTAGGGGCCACCTTTGCCATCAAAAATATGTTCGGCTGTGTGGCTGGTAAAGAAAAGGCACTCTGGCATTTTCTCAAAGGCGCCAACGCGGAAGACTTCTGCCGGATGCTGGTAGAAATTTATCGACGGCTCTGCCCTGTACTGACAATCATTGACGGCGTGATTGCTATGGAGGGGCAGGGGCCTATCAACGGTACCGCCTCGGATTCCTGATCGGCGGGGCTGATCCGATCGCCTGCGAGTATGCCTGCTGCCGTCTGGTGGGAATGGATCCTTTGGATCTGCCGATTTTGAAGGCGGCCCGAGCGATGGGCTATGGATGTTCCGGCGATGAGGCCCTGACCCTTGTCGGGGACTCATATCAAGACTTAATTTGCAGAGATTTTCAATTTGCCCGGCAAACTCCGCTTCGTTTTACGTTTGGCAGGATTTGCAAAAGTATTGCCAAGCAAGCGGTTTTGCTCTCCAAAAGTGCATTCAGCAGGATCTGATCGACAGGAGAAAAACTCTGCTTCAACCGGTTTTTTCTCCAAAGATCTCCTCTATTGCCCCAGCCAGCAGCTCCGCCTGCCATGGAGAAAGAAGATCTGAATCAAGCAGTTTTTCCAATGTATTGAGCTTTCGCAGCACAATGCTTGCCAAGGTTGCCTTCGGAGCGATAAACTGGGGAGGCAAATTCACGGACGCGCCGATCTGGGCTACCCGATTCCTGAGCTTTTCAATCTGCACTTGCTGTTCATATGCCGGCTGGCGGGACGAGTCTGGTTTTTTTTGCGTTGGCCATTGATCCTGCGGCATCAGGTACGCTTTTTCAAGGGCTTTTTTCAGAGCCGTCAGCCGCTGACCGCGACAGTTCCGCGGAAGTCGAGTCAGTTCCTTGGACAGTGGATTTTTCTGGGCGGCGGCCCACTCCGAAATGGCCAGCATCTGTTTGCTGTACATAACGCGGAACGGAGGAACATTGGCTTTTTGAGCTTCTTTTTCTCGCCAACGCCACAGTTCGCGAAAGAAAGCCATCTCTCTGGATTTTAAACGACTAACTCCTGAGATTCGCCAGAGTTCCTCATTTTTATGATTTGTTGAATTTTTTGAGTGCAAGGCGGCTCGAACGGACCAAGCGCAACTCTGCTGGTGCCATTGGGTGCGGTTGAGATTCTCAAGTTTGCCGGCCAGCAAATCCGCCAGAGCCGGCAGGTAATACGTATCGATGATCGCATAACGAAGCAGTTCATCCGGAAGCGGCCGTTTAGACCAGTCCGCGCGCTGATTCTTTTTTTGGACCTGAACCCCAAGAAAATCGGCCAGAAGGGCGGAAAGACCTACTTTTTCCAATCCGAGCAAACGTGCCGCCAGCATGGTATCAAAGACCTGCCCTTTGGGCTCAAAGTTAAAATCCGCCTTGAGCATCCGCAGGTCATAGCCGGCGTCGTGTAAAATCAGATCTTTTTGGGAGAGAATATTAAAAAAACCGTCAAGGCCAATATTCGCAAGGGGATCCAGAATGAAATTCAATGGGCCGACCGTGCCCTGGATCAAACAGACTTTGGGATAATAATGGTGGAAACTATCCGCTTCGGTATCGAGAGTAATGGTTTGAGATTCCTGGAGACGCTCAAGCAGATTGGTAAGGGCCTGCTCTGTCTGAATGTATTCAAATGTCGGTGTCTGTCCGGAGTCCAAACGTTTCTCTGTTTTCTGGTTTTCAAGGTCTCTTCTATATCCAGATTTTAACTATATGAATTCCCTCTGGTTTCGTCAAGTCGACATTTCTGTTGACACAAGATTGACCAAACAGTACTCTTTGCCCGTGGATAAATCGTAGGATATGGGCAACAAGAAAGTCATAATTCTCGGCATTGAAACAAGTTGCGATGAGACCGCCGCGGCGGTAGTTGCGGATGGTTCAGTCATTTTGTCCTCGATAGCGGCCTCTCAGAACGAACTTCACGGACGTTTTGGAGGGGTTGTACCCGAAATTGCGTCTCGAGCCCATGTGGAGCGTATTTTGCCTGTGGTGGCGGAGGCCATCGAGAAGGCGCAGATTCATCCGGATCAGATTGATGCCGTAGCGGTGGCCAATCAGCCGGGTTTGTCCATTGCCCTGATGGTCGGGGTGACGGCCGCCAAGGCGTTGGCGTGGGCTTGGCAGAAGCCCTTGATCGCAGTCAATCACGTTCATGCCCATTTGCAAGCGGCTATTTTAGATCAGGATTCTATCGATCTGCCGGCGGTTGCTTTGGTTGTCTCGGGGGGCCATACTCTTTTGTATGACGTAGAATCGGCCTTGGATCTGCGCTTGCTGGGAAGCACGATTGACGATGCGGCAGGCGAGGCCTTTGACAAAGTAGCGTCGATCCTTCGGCTGCCGTATCCGGGCGGTCCATCTATCGAAAAGATTGCTCAGGAAGGGAATCCACGGGCTATTGATTTTCCTCGTTCGTTAATGGAAAAGAACTCGCTCGATTTTTCCTTCAGCGGAGTGAAGACAGCCGTCCTGTACTATTGTCAGGGGCAGGATATGAAGGGCGAAAATCGGGTCGAAAAGATGAGCCGTCAGGAAATCGCCGATATTGCGGCCTCGTTTCAGGCCGCTGTGATTGATGTGCTGGTAGAAAAAACACGGCGGGCTGTTGATAAGATGAAGGCCCGAACTGTCCTGATGGGCGGGGGAGTGGCTGCTAACGGCGTCTTGCGAAAAGAGATGGAACGGTTTTGTCAAAGTCGGGCGCTGGGGCTTAAAGTGGCGCCCAAGCCGTTATGCACGGATAATGCGGCAATGACGGCCTCGCTTGCCTATCCGAAATACCAAGCCGGCCTGTTTGCCGATTTGTCTCTGGAGCCCAGGGCCTCATTGGCTTGATGATGGATGGCCATTCTATGGAAATCTTTACAAGGGCGTATAGGAAATACTGATATGAAACAGATAGAACGGATTCCAATTCTGCCACCCCGACCTCCTGATGGGCATAAAGGAACCTTTGGGAAAGTATTGATAGTCGGAGGTTCTTTGGGCTTTAGCGGAGCTCCTGCTCTGGCGGGCAAAGCGGCGCTGCGAAGCGGCAGCGGTCTGGTGAAGGTGGCTGTGCCCAGATCCATTCAGCCGATTGCGGCTTGTCTGGATGCCTGCTATACAACGCTCGCCCTTCCGGAGGACTTGGCCGGGCAAATGGATGCCGAGGGATCTTCCCTGACTGCCGTTGCTGCTGCAGAGCATGATGTTCTTTGTTTTGGACCGGGGGCTGGAACAGGAACCGGAGTCAGGGAAGTATTGCTGCATCTGATCGCTCAACAAAATCTGCGTATAATAATTGATGCCGACGGGCTCAATGCACTGGCCCTGAGCGGCAACTGGATTGCAAGAAAAAAGGCCTCGGTGATCCTTACCCCACACCCGGGAGAGTTTGTGCGGCTCTGGAAAGGGTTGCGCAGAGATCCGCTGCCTGAGCAGCGAACGCAGCAGGCGGCGGCCCTGGCTGAACAGACCGGAGGCGTAGTCGTATTGAAAGGCGCCGGAACGGTTGTGGCCGACGGCAGACAAATTTATGTGAACACAACAGGCAATCCCGGAATGGCTACGGCTGGGTCAGGGGATGTCTTGAGCGGAGTTATTGCCGCGCTGGCCGGGCAGGGGATGACAGATTTTGATGCAGCTGTCGCCGGGGTCTTTATACACGGTGTAGCCGGCGATCTGGCCGCGCAAGCCGTGGGACAGATCAGTATGACGGCAACAGATCTTTTAGATCGGCTGCCTGAGGCATTCAAGAGACAGTATGGCTGATGAAAATAGAGTTTATAACAGACCGCTTAATTTACCAAAAGGTACTGTTGGAAAAAGTCCCGAAGGCCCACTCTTTTTTGTGGCTTGGCACCAGCGATCTCAAGGATCTGTATATTCACTCGGGCCGGCGGATGGTTCCTTTTGTGAAGGTGTTGTCCGAATTGGCCCAGCGTCGAGTATCCATTCGTTTGCTTCATGCCAAAGAGCCCGGCAAGCGTTTCCGGCAGGATTTTGATCGTTACCCCATTTTGATTGAGGGAACTGAACGGATGCTCTGTCCGCGGGTCCATTTTAAGATGGCGATTGTGGATGGTACGTTTGCTTATTGCGGCAGCGCCAATCTGACAGGGGCCGGTATGGGCGCAAAGTCCGAGAATCACAGGAATTTTGAGTCAGGATTTATCACTGCTGACAGTCGGATGATTGAAGCGATGATGGGCCAGTTTGACGGGATCTGGCGAGGCGATTTTTGCGGGGCCTGTCGGCGCAAAGAGTTCTGCGCCCAGTTTCAGGAAATTTTGAACGGACGAAAATAAAGATACAGATATTCAGGTTATTTTATGTTCTCTATTTTTTATTTTTCTTTCAAACTTTTCTCTTAGACATCCGATAATAAAACAGAGAAATCCATATCTTTGGCGAGCGGGGATTTTCGGCGTGTAAAATCCGTAAAAATAAGGATGGGATGATTCCCGTGTCAAAATTATATGGTATATTTTAGAGGAAACAGACAATGGGATGGATTCCTGTCCGAATGAATAAAGACAGAAACGAGGTGTACAGATGAATCAGCGACCCACGGTTGTTCACATCACCCACGAAGCCATCGGAAAGATCGGGGGGATCGGAGCGGTTCTGGAAGGTCTTTTTACAAGCCAGGCGTATCTCAATGCAGTCGGAAGAACAATTCTGATCAGTCCGTTGTTTTATTCAGAAGAGAGCGTGGATTCACGGCTTGGCCCGGGCGGCGAAGTGCTTTATTCTTCTCTGGATGGGCGGATCAAAAGCAGTTACGCCTCCGGCTTTCGGCGGATTGAAGAGCAATTCAACGTGGGCATTGTGTACGGGCGGCGCACCTTTTTTGATCCGATGACCAAAATCAAAAGCACGCCGGAGGTGCTTTTGGTGGATATTACACGCATGGATTCCCAGCCGATCAATCAGTTTAAGGCGGCTCTGTTCCGGGAATTCGGAATTCGCAGCAATCTGTACGAAAACCTGTGGGAGTATGAACAGTATGTCCGGCTGGCAGTGCCTTCCATAGAGACATTAAAAGTTCTCGGCGCTGCGGAACGAGAGACGCCCGCGATCCTCGTATCTCATGAATTTATGGGTATGCCGACCGTTCTGGCCGGCATACTCGATCCGTATGATTTCAAGACCGTTTTTTATGCCCATGAAGTGGCGCCGATGCGGCGGATTGTCGAAGGCCACAGCGGACATGATACAATGTTTTATAATGTCCTTCGCAAGGCCCACCAGCAGGATTTATACGTTAACGATGTTTTTGGCGATCAGAGCCATTTTTTCAAATATGCTCTGGTGGATGCCGCCCGTCACTGTGATAACATCCTGGCGGTGGGCAACTGTGTCGTCGATGAACTGCGGTTTTTGGCGCCGGAATTCAACATCGCCGATATTGATCTGACCTACAACGGCATCCCGGCCTATCAGGTCGGGCTGGCGGAGAAATACGAATCCCGCCAGCGTCTGCGAACCTATTGCGAAAACCTGCTCGGCTGGAAGCCGGATTTTGTTTTCACCCATGTCACACGTCTGGTCATCAGCAAAGGTTTATGGCGAGATCTTCGTGTTTTGGAACACCTGAACCGGGAGTTTATCGCTCAGAACAAGACGGCCGTCCTGCTGGTACTCAGTACGGAAACCCACAAGCGGCGGGATCGGGACATCTATAAGATGGAAGCCGACTATCGCTGGCCGGCCGCTCATCGAGAGGGGATGCCGGATTTGTCGGGAGGCGAAGCCGCTTACTATGCCGGCGTGCAGGAATTTAATCTCAAGTGCCGAAACATCAAGATAATTTTCATCAACCAGTTTGGCTTTAACCGGCAATCCTGCGGTCACCGGATGCCGTACGATATGGAGTTTATGGATATCCGCAAGGGAACAGATGTCGAATTCGGCTTGAGTATTTATGAACCCTTTGGCATCGCCCAGTTGGAACCGTTGTGCTTCGGCGGACTGTGTGTGGTGACCGCACTTTGCGGATGTGCCGGTTTCGTCCGGGCAATCACAGAGGGGCGGAATGTATCCAATGTGATTGAGGTCGATTATACCAACCTCAATGGGCAGGCGGGGATGGCCCTGGAAGAACTCCTCCAGATCGATAAGGAATACCGCGATCAGATTGAACATAAAATCAGCGAAAAAGTGGCGCTGGAAATCTGCGCCCGACTGCCCAAAAATGACGGCGAAGCCAATGCTCTCCTTCAGAGCGGATATGATCTGGCGCGGCATATGGGCTGGGAGGCTGTGGTGGAAAATTATGTTCTCAGGAGTCTGAACAAGGCCATTCGAAAGCAGCACAGTCGAATCGTAACCTTGTAAAGCCGGGACATGGCTTTCCAGCAAGGCCGTCACCTCGGCGGAGGTCTTGACTTGCTTCTCATCAGCCGGTAGATTTTCTTTATGAAACCGGCTTCTCCTCTCATTGGCCTTCTGGGCGGTATTGGCGCAGGCAAAAGCGCGGCGGCGGCGTGTTTTGTCCGTCTGGGCTGCGGTCTTATTGACGCCGATCGGTTGGCTCATGAGATTCTTCAAAAGCCCGAGATTATCCAAGCCATTGTCGATCGTTTCGGTTCCGGGATTCTTTCCGATTCAGGGTTGGTGGATCGAAAGAAACTGGCCTCTGTTGCGTTTTCATCACAAACAGCCCTCGATGCCCTGACGGGGATAATCCATCCGCCTGTCCTGACCCGCTGCGAAGAGATGCTTGAGCAATTTCAGCGGGATCCCACGCTTACAGGCATTGTTTTAGACATGCCGTTGCTGGTAGAAGTGGGCTGGGATAAGCGATGCGATGCCCTGGTTTTCATCGACTGCCGCCGGCCGCTGAGAAGCCGCAGAATCGGCAGGCAAAAACAGATCGACATAGAGCAGCAAAAAAAAAGAGAAAATTTTCAAATTTCTCTGGACAAAAAGAAAAAAATGGCTAATTTCATTATTGATAACAATTCAGACGAATCAGAATTGGCAAAACAAGTCAGAAAAGTCTTTTCTGCCATACGGGGTCGCCGGTAGTTGTCTACTGTTGAGGTCGAAAACTATATTCATACGGCGGTAAGCAATCACCTCAATTTGGTGAAAAGGAAAGTCTGTTGCGACAATGAGATTTCAGTCTGAAAAAGAACAAATGTTGAGATTTAAAGTCCGTTTATAAAAGAATCCCAATAAAAAAGACTTGAGGAGTCTGTAATCAGCCAAATGTTCGGAATCAAGTTTTGCGGGTTTTAATGTACGTGTTGCTAAAACCTGCTAAAATAGTTTTTTAATAAGTAAATCCAACCAAAACGTTCCTCCCGACACATTTCCATAAAGGAGATCTAATGGCAAAAGCAGTCAGTCAAAAAACAGAAAAAAAAAGAGGCCGAAAGAAGAAAGTAGAAACTCCGGAAGAACCAGTCCCGGTCAGCGTTGGGGTTGTGGCTGAATCTGAACAGGCAAGCCAGGCCGACCCTGTCGCGGTAGAGACAACAGAAACAGCAGCGGCTCCTTCTCAGCCCGCTCCGGTTCAGCCGCCTGCCGCAGAACCTGCCCCTCCTAAGGAAGAATCTGTTCATGAAAAATATGAACGGATTAAAAAAGGAAACCTGCATATCACAGACTTGCAGGTATTGGATGCCAGCGAACTTCACAAGATCGCCAAAAACGAAGGCATTACGGACTATATGGGGCTGACCAAGCAGGAGCTGATCTTTAAGATCCTCAAGCAAAGGATTCAGCAGAACGGCCTGATGTTTGGCGAAGGCGTCCTGGAGATTTTGCCGGACGGATTCGGCTTTTTGCGGAGCCCCAAATATAACTATCTGGCCTCTCCGGACGATGTTTATGTTTCTCCATCTCAGATCCGCCGATTCGGCCTGCGCGGCGGGAATAT
>JAKJEN010000011.1:0-257 GCA_022705405.1 Planctomycetota bacterium
GGATGAATTTTTTATGACCGGTACGGGAGCCGAAGTGATCGGCGTAGTGCAAATCGACGGACGGCAGATTGGCGACGGTCGCCCCGGCCCCATCACCTGCAAACTGCGTCAGAAATTTTTTGCTTATGCCCGGTCCTGATTTCTATCAAGCGACAGCTTGCGGACAGATTTCCCTGGAGCCGGTATTCGAACCGGTAAAAGCGGATCTGCAAGCGGTTCAACAGCACATCCTGGATTGGATGGAAGCCGAGCCGCTG
>JAKJEN010000011.1:267-13622 GCA_022705405.1 Planctomycetota bacterium
TCGGCAAAGGCCTGCGGAGAAATTTCAAAAGATCACGTTGAACTGGCGGCGATTGTGGAGATGGTTCATCTTGCCACTCTTCTTCATGACGATGTGATCGATCAGGCGTCCGTTCGCCGCGGATCAGCCAGCGCCAATGCCCTCTGGGGCAACACCGCTGCTGTTCTGCTCGGCGATTTATTGCTGAGCAAGGCATTTTCCCTCGGAGTCGGGTTGTCTCGACCGGAGATCACAGCCCTGCTGACAGAGACCGCAGAAGAAATCTGCCGCGGCGAACTGCTTCAGAATCTGCATCGGGCGGATTGGGGATTGACCGAAGAGCAGTATATGAAAATTATTGACGGCAAGACGGCGGCCTTGTTTGCTTGTACCGCCGCGTTGGGAGCAAAAGTCGCCGGTGCAAGGGAATCGACCGCGGAGGCCCTGACTCAGTACGGCCGACAGATCGGACAGGCCTTTCAAATTCGAGACGACCTGCTGGACTTGCTCAGTACAGAACAGCAAAGCGGAAAAACGCTCGGAACGGATCTGGCCGAATGCAAACTGACGCTGCCGCTGATCGTCTGGCTGCGGCAACTGCCTGAGAAACAAAAACAAGCGGCAATCAAAAATCTGTCGGAAGGTTCCCAGATCCCGCGTATTGCCGAACAAATTAGTCAATCCCCGGCAATGCAACAAGTTCGTAAAATTCTCCGAAAGTTCTGCGGACAGGCCAGCCGGTTTCTGACTGATCTGCCGGATTCAGCAGCCAAAGAAGCGCTGAGTAAATTGGCTGAAATCCTATCCTGCCCTGAGTGAAACCCGGTTTTGATGAAATAAAAAAAGGCCGGTGAAATACCGGCCTTTTGTGTTTACGAACTGGTTTTCCTTAGAACGCCACGGAATAAGTAATACCGCCCCAGAAATCATCTTCTGTATTGACCGTTTTTTCGAATGAATTCTGGAAATACATAGCAGGCACAAACTTGCCGCCAGCCGGACCGTCAAACTCGGTCTTCAGGCCCCAGACCATGTGGGACAGGTCATGGTCAGCATACATAAATCCATCGTTGTAAACAATGTCCCAAGAAAACGTCAGCGGAAGATTGGGCAGTATCTCTTCAGACGGCAGCAGATAGTTAAACCCAGCCAGATATACCGTACCGCTGGCGCCGCGGATGTCCGATTTTGACCTTGCAGGCCACAGTTGATAAACCGCTACATGAGGCACAATGGCATTGCCGGTCAGTTTCGGAAATTCGGCTTCCAAAAACAGTTCCTGTAAATCAGACGCCTTTGAACGGACCTTGATGAAATCGTAGTAGCGCCACCCGATTTTGTAATTGGTTTCCCAGCAGGCATCAAAGGCTTTACCGCCGTAATAGAAGGTGTATTGATACTGGGTTGTATCCACACGGCTGCTTGCACCGCCATCAAAACTTCCGCCCCGATCTGAGTAGAGCATCAATAAATTGGCGCCGAACCCGCTCTCATGGGCGAAATTGATGCTGGGTTTATAAACTCCGGCATCGCCAAACACGTCAAAGCCGTGCCAGATGTGCTTGCTGGTATAACCCAGATCTAAGGTTGTTGTCCACTCCTGTGCGGTTGCCGTGGCTGCCAAACCGCACAATACCAATACTACTGTCAGTCGCTTCATAATTTGGTTCCTTTCCATAGTTACAATTGCTCCCTGACTATTCCTTAAAATTAATATCCGTTTAAGTACGCACTGAAACCCCAACTGTTATTTTATAGTGTATCGGCATTTGATGGATTATCAACCAAAAAAAATTAAAAAAACGAAAATGTTAATATGGGTAAACCCAGCAAAATAGAAAACAGTAAAGAAAAGACAATAAATATAGGGCTTATGTGTATTGATGAACCCCAATCTGGTCTTTGGCCTGTCCTACCAGGTAAAAACTGCCGGTGATGCAGATCAAATCTTCACGTGTCACAGCGCTGCAAGCGATGCGCACCGCTTCTCGCAAGGACATCGCCGTCTGGCACATTTTCCCGCATATCTCGGTATAGATATCGGCCAGATCCTGCGGATACACGGCTTTGGGACTATTGCTGCGCGTAAAGATGACTTTATCGGCTCCATACTGCAATTGAGTCAGCATCCCGCGGATGTCTTTGTCATTGTTGCAGCCGAAGATAATGATCATCGAATCATAAGGAATATGCTGCCCGATCGCATGAATCAGGGCCTGGATGCTGGCGCCATTATGGGCTGCGTCAACCAGAATCCGCGGATCATTGCTGATGATTTCCATCCGTCCTACCAGCGACACAGAATTGAGCCCGGCGATGGCCTTGGAATCATCCAATTGAAAACCGCGTTGTTTCAGCTGGTCAAGCATTGCCAGCGCCAGACCGCAGTTGATGGCCTGATGCTCTCCGGGCAGCGGTACGCGCAGGTGCTCGAACCGACTGTGGGGCGTCGTCAGGCAGATCCGGTTGTGCGGACCATGCTCACGCGAAGACTCAAACCGATATGAAAAATCAATATCTCGTCCTGTCACGCTCAGCGGGGCCTTCAAGGCGGTGGCCTGGCGTTTCAAAATCCGCATAGCCAGAGGATCCTGGGGAACAGTCACCACCGGCACGCCCTCTTTCATAACGCCCGCCTTTTCTTTGGCGATATTGTCCAGCGTCGGACCGAGCAGATTCTGGTGATCCAAACTGATGCTCGTAATGCCGACCAGTTCGGGCCGGACCACGTTTGTGCTGTCCAGACGCCCGCCCAGACCGGTTTCTATAACGGCAATGTCCGCCTTTTGATCGGCAAAGTATAAAAATGCAAGGGCCGTCATGATCTCAAAAAAAGTCGGGGCATCTTCCTTTTGAGCCAGTTTTTCAATAACCGGCCGCAGTCGATTGATCAAATCGACCATCGCTTTCTTTGTAATCATAACCGAGTTGACTGTAATCCGTTCATGCAGCGAAGTCACATGGGGGGATGTGTACAACCCAACCTTGTACCCATTGGCCTCGATCATCTTGGCCAGCATGGTGGCCGTAGAACCCTTGCCTTTGGTCCCTGCAATATGGACACACCGGACCTTGTTGTGCGGATTTCCAACCCCTTTCAGCAGAGCATACATTCGATTTAAATCAAATGTCGTCACATTATAGCGCAGCCGCTGCTGCCTCTCATAATCAGTCCGATCAAACAGGTATTTCAGGGCCTGTTCATAAGTTCGAAACGCTTTGCTATTCCGTTTAACTTTTTCGACTGAGACAGAGGAGGGGCTTTGAATCGTCTTGGACCGCGTCCTTGGTAGTCGTTTTGTAGTTGTCATAATTCAATCAAAGATACCATAAAAAATTATTAAGTCAACAATTACTATATTTTAGAACTTAAATTCAAACATTTCTGATTTTTCTAAATTCTTATCTTTTTATAGATAAGATACTTACGTAATATTAAAAAATTTCTCATATATGAAAAAGATAAAGAATACCATTAGTTTAGTTTAATAATTCATAAGATATACTTATTGTTAAATTCGCTGGCAGCTGATAGAAGGCCAATTTACTTGCAATAATAACTCCTCCTCTTTACAATACGGCTCTTTTAACTTTTGTTTCATAAAATCTTTCTAATTTTTAGTTTTTGCGAGGTTTTTATGTCTAAAATCGGGATTACAGGTCTGTCAGATTTGGATCAAAAATGTGTTCAAACGATTCGATTTCTTTCCATGGATGGAATTCAGGCGGCCAATTCCGGACATCCGGGGATGCCAATGGGAATGGCAGCAGCGGCCTACTCGCTCTGGACTCGTCACCTCCGATTTAATCCGGCTGACCCCAGTTGGATCAATCGGGATCGATTTATCCTCTCGGCCGGCCATGGCAGCATGCTTCTGTATTCACTTCTTCATTTGTGCGGCTTTGATCTTCCGCTCAGCGAGCTCAAACAGTTCCGCCAATGGGGCAGTAAAACCCCCGGCCACCCGGAATTCGGTCATACCCCCGGCGTAGAAGCGACCACCGGTCCCCTCGGACAGGGTCTGTCCAACGGAGTCGGCATGGCAATTGCCCAAAAATATTTGGCCGCACGATATAACAGGGACGGTCTGGAAGTTTTTGATTACAGGATCTACGTCATCGCCGGCGATGGATGTATGCAGGAGGGCATCAGCAGCGAGGCCTCCAGTTTGGCCGGCCACCTCGGGTTGGATAATCTGATCGTCATTTACGACGACAACCAAATTACAATTGACGGCAAAACGGAATTATCCTTCTCCGAAGATGTATCCGCCCGCTACAGGGCCTATGGATGGAATGTCATCGCCGTAGATGGAGACGGACACAATATCGCCGAGTTTGATAAGGCCCTTGAGCAGGCCAAAAATCCCAACGGTCGGCCGACGATGATCAAATTCCGTTCGCGAATTGGTTTTGGCAGCCCGAATTTTCAGGATACCGCCACCGCCCACGGCGCGCCGCTGGGAGTCGATGAATGCAAACTGATTAAGAAAAACGCCGGATGGGATCCTGAACAGACCTTTGTGGTTCCTGCCGACGTAGCCGAATCGATGGGCCGGGCCAAACAAAAAGGCACTCGCCTGCAAAGCGAATACAAGGCCCTCTTTGAAAGGTACGCCAAAC
Organism: Planctomycetota bacterium; assembly: GCA_022705405.1. Taxonomy (GTDB): domain Bacteria; phylum Planctomycetota; class Phycisphaerae; order Sedimentisphaerales; family Anaerohalosphaeraceae; genus JAHDQI01. The sequence goes on from JAKJEN010000011.1 coordinate 4,870, forward strand.
AATTTCCCGCCCAGGCAAAGGAAATAGAAGACGCCCTGGCCGGCCGGATCAGCGTGGATCTCCAGTCGCTGCTTCCGAAATTTGAAACCGGCTCATCCGTGGCAACCCGGCAGGCCTCCGGTAAAACACTGGATGCCCTGATGCCCCATCTGCCTTTGGTAATCGGCGGCTCGGCAGACCTGACCCCTTCCAACAATACGCGTTTCAAAGGGGTGGAGGATTTCCAGAAAAACAACCTGAGCGGCCGTTATATGCGGTATGGAGTGCGTGAACATGCCATGGCGGCGATTATGAACGGTATGGCAGTAAGCGGTCTGATCCGGCCGTATGGCGGAACCTTCATGGTGTTCTCCGATTATATGCGAGGCGCTCTGCGGGTGGCCTGCTTATCCAACTATCCGACGATCTTTGTCTTTACCCATGACACCATCGGGCTGGGCGAGGACGGTCCAACCCATCAGCCGGTTGAACATCTGGCGGCTCTGCGGGCCTTGCCCAATCTTCTGGTAATCCGTCCGGCCGACGCCAATGAAACGGCGCAGGCCTGGAAATACACTCTTGAACACAGGGACCATCCGATTGCTTTGGCCCTGACACGCCAGGGCATTCCTGTGCTGGATCAAGCCCAATATGCCTCCTCCGAGAACCTGGTCAAAGGCGCTTATGTGCTGATAAAAGACGATAAGCCCGATGTGCTGCTGCTGGCGGCCGGTTCGGAAGTGGCATTGGCTCTGGAAGCGCGCAAGATCCTGGCGGCTGAAGGGATCAAAACGCAGGTGGTCTCTATGCCCTGCTGGGAATTGTTCGAAAAGCAAAGCAAGACCTACAAGGAAAGCGTCCTTCCTCCTTCCATCACAGCGCGAGTCGGCGTTGAAGCCGGCGTGCGGTTGGGATGGGACCGCTGGATCGGAACACAGGGCGAGTTTGTCGGAATGAGTACCTACGGCGTTTCGGCCCCTTACAAGGTCTGCTATAAGAATTTCGGGATTACCCCGGAAGCGGTAGCCGCCGCCGCCAAAACCTCTTTGGCAAAGAAAAATTTATAACTTATAATTTCTTAAGAAATTACACAAGACCTCGCTTCTGCGAGGTCTTTTTTATTATGAAAAACACTCGCACACTTGGTGATTTTTTTTGCTAAACGGTCAGCAACTACGCTTTAATCGCATTGGAGCCAGGCGGCGGCCAAATCCTCAAAATCCTCTAAATTCACATCCCCGCTCTGGTCTCTGTCGGCTCCCATACACCAATCCGGCCCGCTGCAAGTCGTTTCCAGCCAACCGGAGGCCAGAGCCGTCAGCCCGCCCATAAAATTACCCGGCAGAACAATCTGTTGCGGAGGATCAATCACCGTAAGAAGCGCTCCCGTGCACGAACTGTCAATGATGTCGCCAATACCATTCAGTGTCTGTACCGTCAAATTACGGCCGTTCAGATCCAGCGCCGCTCCGGCGTCAATCACCAGGTCGGTTCCCGTCGGCAGGACATTGTCGTTGCCGATCCTCAGGATGCCTGCCAGAATCCGTGTCGCGCCGGAATATGAACAGATGCCCGAAAGGGTCAGCGTACCTGTTCCGCCCTTAATCAGATGCCCGGTTCCGCCGATCGCTCCGCTAATTGAAATGTCTCCCGGCTCAGCCGAAAACAAAAAACTTCGGTTCTCCAGAAACCGAATCGCCAGGTTGATGTTCTGGCTAAAAGAGGACCGATTGACGATATCTCCAACCAGCCCGATGCGGTTTCCATACAGGGTAAATCCGCCGGCCGTATTCAGGAAGACAAGGCCGTTGACCAGCTTGTCAACGGCCAGATTGTTCGTATTGACCGGCTTGACCGTTCCGTCAAATTGCAGTGTATCGGATCCATACGAAGGCAGATCCCAATTGCTTAGATCTGACCAGTTGCCGCCAGTGCCACCGCCTGTCCAGGTGCGGGTATTGGGCGAAACGCCCAGCGATTGAAACGTCCATTGCTGAGCCAGTGTGTGGAGCCATCGCCACTGACGCGTATAGGAACCGCTGGTCGAATCCGCCGCGGAAATCGCCTTGCCAGTGCCTTTGTTCAGAATGCGGCAAGATTTACCGGTCAGCGTCTCAATCGCCCATTTCTGCGGGTCATTATTAAGATCCGTATATTGCTGAATGTGCGTTCCGTCATTGAAAGAACCATTTCGCAGATCCACGATCAAACCGCTGCCGACGTTGACGATCTTAGTGTACCCATCATAGGTCGGCACAAATCGCCATTTTTGATAATTGGTTCCGGTCCAGTCGGCAATTGTAAGCCGTGTAGAGGCGGCGCTGTTGACAACCTGCGCCGCCAGATTGCCGTACTGCATCTGCATTTTATAAATACCGGTCGGCGTCAGCCAAAACCGCTGATGGCCCGGCTGAGAGGGATTCCAGTTATTTACCTGCATCGAAGCCCCGGCTCTGTTGTCGGCGCCGACTACTTCCAGCGCCATCGAGGTGGCCGAGTTAATCATCCGAAAACTTCGGTCATTGGTCTGTACAACATACCACTTATGAGCGTTGCTGCTGCTGTTGTAGGGGACCAGTTTTACCGGCTTACCCGGGCCGTAAATATTGTTAGGATTGCTGTCGGGGCTGACCACCGCCAGCGCTTTGTTATTGGCAAGACAGGTGATTTTATACTGGTTGCGTCCAACCCGCGTAAAATTCCAAATCTGGCTGCTTCCTCCCTTCCAGCCCCACAGTTGCGGTGTATTTGAAAAGCCGTCGGCCGCCTCCAGATACAGTCCGCCTGCCGGAGCTCCTGCATCCCGGTTCATTCCGCAGGCCATTGCATAATTGCCGTCTGCCAGATTCCAGCCTGGCCGCGGCCATCCGTCATCTCCCAAGACCAGCGTTCGGATCCCCAGTGTTGGTTCGCCGCGATTGCTGCCGTCATAAAAATGAAAAGAGAACATTTCCAGCCCGTCCTGGGCTGTCAGGATGCCGATGTGACCGGGTCCGATTTCAGAGCCGACAGAGCCGCATTCCGGCCTCGGGCTCGAATCCGAATAATAATTTGCGTCAAAGTCGCGGCCCAGGAAAATCGTGCCGCTGTTTTCGACCAGCAGATTGGTTCCGTCCTTATCGTAATAGGGTCCGGTGATTTGGCTGGCTCGGCCGCAGCGGATAAAATATTTGGTGTTTACCCCCGAACAGCAGAGATGCTGATTGAAAAACAAATAGTAATACCCATTTTTATAATACAGATAGGCCGCCTCGATCCAGGGCTTGGCAATTTGGACGCGATTGTTGATGTCAATGACCTTCCCGCTTTCAGGATCCAGTTGATACAGCCAGATGCCTCCGTAAGTCCAGCCGTTGCCGCTCGGATGGCCGAATGATCCGGCCGCAAGCCACAGGTTTCCGCTTTGGTCAAACAAAAGAGCCGGGTCTATACTTCTTCGGTAATCCGTGCATAAATCCGTCCATAATACCGCTCCTTGATCGACCCAGTCGCGTCCGAGAATGCTCGATCCAATAGCCAGCCCGCAGACGGACTGCTCTGTGCAGTTGTAGTCGTGGCACATATTGCGGGAATAATAAAGATAGTACAGATCCCCATTTTTGATGATATCCGGAGCCCAGATATTCCAAGGCCCGCTCCCTTCACAAGTTTGCAGATAAGAGGCCATATAGGGCGGTACCCCCGCCGCATACCCAAACGGCTTGGTTCCCCAGCTCCAGTTGACAAGATCCATAGAATAGCGAAGGTTGATATTCTCTGCAGTCGAAAAGCACCAATACCGACCGCTTTCATAGACAATCGTGGATGGATCGTGGCATCCGGTAATCGCCCCGGTAATTTCCAGTGCCTGCACAGAAGTCGCCGGGTACCATAGTACAAACAATATGAACAAAGAACTCAGGGTTGGATAACTGCGTCTGCTTAAATTCATTTTTAACCTGTATAGGCCTTCTATATAGATAGTTTAGTCTGCCTATTTTACTATACCAGATAAGTGCCTGATTTCCAACCGTTTTTTGCTATAACCAGGCACACAATACGATAAATTGGGCATAAAATGCCTGCTATAAAACATGGTTTTATCTTGTGATTTTAGGAACAATACTGTATAATGATAATGAATTAATTTAAGAAGTTTTTAAAATAGGGGCTGTTTGCATAATACTTACGGATTGTATTTATAAGTCCTTCGATTAAAGAATTTTATCAAAGATGTAGATAAATCAAAACCGTTATTTACTGAGGAGTGTGCGGTTATGAAAAGTTCGTGGTTGTGGGGCATTGCCTTATTTTTTCTGCTGGTTTCAGTCTCAGTTTTTTCCGATACATTGGCCTTTCCTGGCGCTGAAGGTTCAGGTCGTTTTTCCACAGGCGGCCGAGGCGGCAGTGTATATGAAGTCACCAACCTGTCCAACAGCGGTCCCGGTTCTATTGTCGATGCCGTTAAAGCAGGCAATCGAACCATCGTATTTCGAGTCTCAGGTACCATTGAGCTGGGCGATGTCATTTTAAAACCCAAATCCAATACCACCATTGCCGGGCAGACCGCCCCAGGCGACGGGATTTGTCTGAAAGGACGCATCTACATAAATACCTCGAATATAATTATCCGCTATATTCGGGTTCGCGTGGATGAAGGCGGAGCCAATTCTAACGGCGATGCGGTCGATATCGCAAGCGGAAGCAACATTATACTCGATCATGTCACGGCCTCTTATGCCAGAGATGAAGGGATTTCCTGTCAGCCGAACTCTAACAATGTGACGGTGCAGTGGTGTCTGATCAGCGAGAGTCTGACTTTCGAAGGGCATAGTTACGGATCGCTCATTCGCGGCGACTATGGAGACCAAAAAACATATCACCACAATCTCTACGCCCACAACAACGGGCGCAATCCGCGGCCGGGCAACTATACAGCGACCAGTCTCGATCCGGAAGGGATCTATTTCGATTTCCGTAATAATGTGGTGTATAACTGGAAAGGAGGGCATCCCGGATATAATGCCGATACCGATTCGACCAGTCGCTATAACTTTATCGGCAATGTCTTTATCAGAGGCCCTGAGTCTTCTTGGACAGCGGCCTTCAAGGAAAGCGCCGTGGATGCCTATGCCTACTGGTTCGGCAACGCTTATGGTACAAAATATTCGACGATTTCCGTTCCGTCAAATCAGTGGAGTCTGGTGACCTTCAACGGATTCAATACGGCTCAAATCGAGGCCTACAAGGCGCGTTCTTATTTGATTCCAATGGAACCGGTGACCACTACCTCGGCGGCCCAGGCGCTGCAGGATGTGCTGGCTGAGGCCGGAGCCAGTTTCCCTTCGCGAGATATTATCGATTCTCGCATCGTAAATGACGTCATGTACGGGACCGGTCACTCCATTGCCACAACCGACGACCAGCCGGAAGGCGGCTGGCCGACGCTTTACTCCCTGCCGGCTCCGGTGGATACCGATCACGACGGAATGCCCGATGCGTGGGAAATCTTCATGGGTCTTAATCCCGCAAATGCCGCCGACCGGAATTATTATACGCTGCACCCGGAATACACCAATCTGGAAGTCTATCTGAACAGTATTCTGGAAAATGATCCTCAGGTCCCGGCCGCCCCGACGGGCCTGTGGGCAAGCATCGAAAACGGACAGATTCATCTGGACTGGCTGGATAACACCGAAGGGAATCTGGGCGTCTATTATGTCTATCGAAGAAACTATCCGGCCGGTCAATGGGAAGAGTTAACTGAAACAGGACTGACGGATTCCTGTTTTATCGATACTACCGCCGTTATGGGTACAACCTATTCCTATGTCGTCACGGCCGCCAATATCTTCGGCTATGAATCCTCCGAATCAGCGGAAGTCTTTGCGATGCTCAGCAATACGGCAATGGGCCGGATTCTTCGGGAGTACTGGACAGACCTGGCAGGCAGCGCCGTTGTCGACCTGACTTCGTCGGCAAGATATCCGGACAATCCGTCCGGCCGCGATTATTTAGCCAATCTCGAAGGTCCGACCGCCTGGGCCGATTCCTACGGGACTCGTCTGCGGGGCTATGTTCATCCGCCGACAACAGGAACTTACGTCTTTTATATCGCAAGCGACAATGACAGTCAGTTATGGCTCAGTTCCGATGGATCGTCAGAAAATGCCGCCCAAATCGCATCTGTCTCCGGAGCAACCAGTCCGCGGCAGTGGGATAAATATCCCTCCCAGCGCTCCGCTCCAATCTCTCTGGTCGGTGGTCGAAAGTATTTTATCGAAATACTTCACAAAGAAGGCAGCGGCAGCGATCACATCGCTGCGGCCTGGTCGGGACCGGGGCTTGACCGACAGGTCATCGCCGGATCTTATCTGTCTCCGTGGTTTGTCGGCTTGTACGGCGATGCGACGGATGACCAATGGGTAGGAATTGAAGACCTGCCCGCTTTTATTGCCGTCTGGCTCGAATCGGACTGTGCCGCCGATTCCGCCTGGGATCTGAATGGCGATTGCGTCATCGACCTGTATGAGTTTGCCGAATTGGCGAAAAATTGGATGGCTCAATGACTCTATCTTGCTCAGACGCCGGCTGACGGCCCGCAGATCGGATATCCGGCTGGGAAAGATTCTTTTTCAGCAGGCCTTGTTTTTTTTGCCGATGAAGCATACAGTATAGACAAACTCATCCACGGTAAAAGAAAGGGCCTGACTATGGCAAAGAAAGGAATCAAGCGGATTGCTGTACTGACCGGCGGAGGAGATTGTCCGGGTCTTAACGCCGTAATCCGGGCGGTAGCCAAGACGGCAATCAACAAATACGGACTGGAAGTGTACGGCATTGAGGACGCCTATCTGGGACTGATTGAAAATCGGATTCATCCTCTGACATTCGACAGCGTCAGCAATATCCTGACTCTCGGCGGTACGATCCTCGGTTCCTCCAACACCTCCAACCCATTCGCCTTTCCCATGCCTATCGGAAAATCCACGCGCAAGCGCGATGTCTCGGATCTGTGCATATCCCATCTGGATAAACAGGGAATCGACGCTATGATCTGCATCGGCGGGGATGGGACGATGGCCTCTGCGGCCGCCTTCGCCAAGAAGGGCCTGACTGTCATGGGCGTACCCAAGACGATCGACAACGACGTGTACGGAACGGATATCACATTCGGTTTTAACACCGCCGTCACCACCGCCACCGAGGCGATTGACAAAATCCACACCACCGCCAGTTCCCACCATCGCGTAATGGTCATCGAAGTCATGGGCCGCTATGCCGGATGGATCGCTCTGCATGCCGGCGCCGCAGGAGGAGCCGACATCATCCTCATCCCCGAAATACCGTATCAACTGGACAAAGTGGCGGAGGCGGTTCTGGCCCGTTCCAAAAAAGGAAGACGCTTCAGCATTATCTGCATCGCCGAAGGGGCCAAGCCCAAAGGCGGAAAAATGGTTGTGTTCAAAAAAGAAGCCAACAGCCCCGATCCCATCCGTCTGGGCGGCATCTGCCATGTGGTCGCCGATCAATTGGCCAAGATGACCGGGCTTTCCTGTCGCGGGGTCAACCTCGGCCATCTGCAGCGGGGAGGAACCCCCACCCCCTTTGACCGCAATATGGGAACTCAGTTCGGCTATCACGCCCTCAATATACTGATGCGGGGGGTCGCAAATCACATGGTCGTTTGGAAAAACGGCAGTTTAGGCGCAACTCCAATCAGCCGCGTTGCCGGACGGATCAAAACCGTACCGGTCAACTGCGATCTGGTGCGAGCCGCTAAAGCCGTGGGCACCAGTTTTGGCGTATAATTGAGCGTTTATTGTCGAAAATCTGCGGATCTGTCCAGCGAGGCCAATCCGACGCTCTTCGATGGATTTGCATAAAGATCAGGTCGTTGCGCAGATCGTTGACCGGTTGCGCAGACGCGAACCTGTCGATCCGCCGCTGGCGGTCGACGGGACGTGGGGGTCTTTTGCGCGTCTGCTGGCTGTCCATCTTCAGAATGAACTGAAAAGGCCGATCCTGTTTATCACCCCGCACATCGACGACGCCGATGACGCCGGCGATGATCTCCAGGTCTTCAGCGGCCGGTCGGCTGAGACCTTTGGAGTCTGGGAAGGGCAGGACGGCCGGCCCGATGCCACCGACGAAATCGGAGCCCAGCGCCTGCGGCTGGCCCTCAATCTCGCTCGTCTGCAGCAGTCCCCGTCCGCCGACCCGTTTCTGATTACCGCCGGCATCCAGGCCCTTCATCAGCCGGTTCCTGCGGCCGAAACTCTTCTGAGCAAAGGGCTTTGTCTGGCTGTCGGTCAAACCGCCGATCCCGAACAAATCAGCCGATGGCTGATCGATCACAATTTTGAACGAACCGATCGGATCGATATTCCCGGCCAGTTTGCCCGTCGCGGAGGAATTCTCGATTTGTTTGCCCCTGCGGCCGTCATCGATCAAAACGGCCAGAGCTCACAAGCCGAACCGGTGCGGATCGAGTTTTTCGGCGATCAGATCGAAAGCATCCGTGTAATCGATCTGGACACCCAGCGATCCGGCAGACAGATCGGGCAGATCCGGATCGCCGCTCCGGCCGCACAGGATACCTTTGATAATTCCGAACTGCTGATCCGCCTGCTGCCGAAGGATACTCTGATAATCCTCGAAGAACCGCTCGAGATAGCCGAGGTCTCGGATGTCTTCTTTTCTCGAGTCGAGGATCCGCGCGGGTTGTATCGGTTTGAAGCGATTTACCGGGCGATTCGGGAATTTACATGCCTGGAGATCAGCCGATTTGCAGG
>JAKJEN010000011.1:13632-29212 GCA_022705405.1 Planctomycetota bacterium
GTTCCCTTCATCTGGAGGTCGTCAGCGCCCAGGAGTTTGAACACAAGTCACAAGCCGCCTGGAAGGACCACAAACAGACTCTCCAGACCCTGCTCGAACGGGCCGGCGATCATCAGGTGTATCTTTACTGTGAAAATCACGCCGAGATTCAGCGAACCCGAGAGATCCTGAAGGAATCCGTCCCTGTACTGCCGGACAGTTTTCATCTGCCGCTCGGATTCATCAGGCAGGGCTTTATCATCCGTTCGCTGAAAACCATCGTCCTGTCGCATCATGAGGTCTTCGGCCGCTATAGCGTCCGCCGACGCATCCGATCCATCCGCACCGCCTCCCCGGTTGACAGTCTGCTGGATCTGCAAAAAGGCGATATCGTCGTACATGTCTCTTACGGAATCGGCAAATACATCGGCATTGAAATGCTCGAAAAGGAAAAGGGCTTCGAGGAATATCTGACCCTTGAGTACGCCGATAAGGTCAAGATTCATGTGCCTGTTTCCAGCATTCATCTGGTGCACAAATTTGTCGGCGCTTTGCCCCGTCGCCCTTCGCTATCCAAAATCGGCGCAAAAAAGTGGCAGCAGCAAAAGGAGAAAGTCTCCAAAAACGTGCAGGAACTGGCGGCCGAATTGCTTGAGGTTCGCGCAAAACGGCTGGAAATGGGCGGTTTTTCCTTCGGCCCGGACACCTCCTGGCAAAAAGAATTTGAGCAGGCCTTTTTGTATGAAGAAACGCCCGATCAGCTGGCGGCTGCAGAGGAGATCAAACGCGACATGATCGCCGACAAGCCCATGGATCGGCTTCTGTGCGGCGATGTCGGCTACGGAAAAACGGAACTGGCGATGCGGGCGGCGTTTAAGGCCGTCAACGCCGGCAAACAGATTGCCGTTCTGGTACCTACCACCGTCCTGTGCGTTCAGCACGGCCGCACCTTCTGTGAACGGTTTGCCGACTTTCCGGTTCAGATCGCCATCCTCAACCGCTTCACAACGCCCGGAGAAGCCCGCCGTATTCTCTCCGAGGCCCGACAGGGGAAAATCGATATTTTGATCGGAACTCATCGGCTGCTGTCCAGAGATGTCGGTTTTAAGGATCTGGGCCTGCTGATAATCGATGAGGAGCAGCGATTCGGCGTAGAACACAAGGAACAGCTCAAACGCTTCCGTGTCAACGTGGACATCCTGACTCTGACCGCTACGCCCATCCCGCGCACGCTTCATATGTCGCTGCTGGGTCTTCGCGATATCAGCTCTTTGTCCACCCCTCCGCTGGATCGCCGAAGCGTCGTCACACAGGTCGGCCGCTACGACCCCGAAAGAATTCGTAAAGCAATTCTTTTTGAGGCGGCGCGGGATGGACAGGTCTTTTACCTGCACAACCGGGTTCGAACCATCCAACAAGAGGCCCTCAAACTGAAAGAGATCCTCAACGACCCGAAAATTCGGATTGATGTTGCTCACGGCCGGATGCGCAAGCATGAGCTGGAAGACGCTATGATCCGCTTTGTCACCGGCCAGACCCAGGTGCTGGTCTGCTCGACGATTATCGAAGCCGGCCTGGATATCCCCAATGCCAATACAATGATCGTCGCCGACGCCGACCGATTCGGACTGGCTCAACTGCATCAGCTTCGCGGCCGTGTCGGCCGGTATAAACACCGCGCCTACGCCTATATGCTGCTGCCGCAAAGCCGGGCGATCAGTCCCATCGCCGCCCGACGACTCAAGGCCATTGAGGAGTATTCGCAACTGGGCGCCGGATTTCGCATTGCCTTGCGCGATCTGGAAATACGCGGAGCGGGTAATATTCTCGGTCCCGAACAATCCGGCCATATCCACACCGTCGGCTACGAGATGTATTGCCGCCTGCTGGCCGAGGCGGTCCATAAGTTGAAAAATGAACCCATTGAACAGCCGCCTGAAACAATCATCGATCTGGGCTTTACAGCGGCCATCCCCAAAAGTTACATCCCCTCCGACCGCCAGCGAATGGATATTTACCGTCGGATCGCTCGCACGTCCATTCCGGATGATTTAAAACATCTGGCTGAAGAACTGCGCGATGTTTTTGGCCCGGCGCCCGCGAAAGTGCAAACCCTGCTGGATCTTACGGAATTGCGCATCCTGGCCGCCGGTTGGAATCTCAAAAGCATTCTGCTGCACGGGCCTGATGTGATCTTCAGATTTGCCGACGGCCGAGCGGCGGCCGATTTGTTCGCTTGCGCCCCAGGCCGCGTCGCCATCCCCGATCCGCAGACTGTCCATTTGCGAATGGAAAAATCCTCTCTTCAGCCGGACACCCTCATCAAAATACTGCGAAATCTGCTAAAGAGATAGAAAAATCTCGTACTTGTCCACGGGAATTTTTGAGAATCGCCTGAAATATTTAGATAGGCGAAGTGTATTTTGTTTTATAGCAAACCCTTGTTTATGCGGCCAAAACAGCGATTTTGAGATTCTTTTAGAGGTTTCTGCAAGACTTTCCACTGGGCGATACAGGATTCGAACCTGTGACCTCACGGGTGTGATCCGTGCGCTCTAACCAGCTGAGCTAATCGCCCGTTTGCTCTGCGGCAGTAAACCACAAGGGCCTCATTCTGTCAAGTCGGTTTCCCTTATTGGACAGACAATTTGTATCTATTTATTATAAAAGATCTTACGCAGTGGCAGCAAGTTTTTCAATCGCGAAAATTGACCGCTTTTGGCCGCTTCCAAAAGCCCAAAAATTTCTCGCCTGATTCCGATAATATCCGCGGCCGGTTAGGCAAAACGCCTTTGCTGCAAGGAAAATGGCTTAGTCAGCAGCAATGCCGGTCGACGAGGGCCGATTTATGCTATAATACACTCGATGGCTTTGGGGGATGATAATTGGGGCCAAACAGCAGTCCTGAACGGCCCCGGCAGGCAAAGAAATGTGATGATTCGATGAGCTATCCGGGCACTGGCTTCGGAGCAACGACAAGGATCGTTTTGGGGGTGAACCATGTTTGAATCGAACTTTGAAAAGAAGTTTCAGGAGATGATCAACAGCGCCGATCTTCCGCAGCCGCAGAGAGAGAAGCTCTTTCTTCTGGCTCGGCGAAGCAAGGAAAATCACAGAAAGCTCCAGGAGAAGTTTCAGAGTTTGCAGCAGTCGATCGACTACCTGCGGCTCGGCGTAAAGTACCTGATCTTTGACCTGGAGGCCACGCGGCGGGAAAATCAGCAGCTGCGGGAGAAATTGAGCAAAGACATGGATTGACAACTACGTTGGGGGCGGCCGTCGGGCCCTGCCCTCAGCGATTAAACAAAACTTTTAGGGGGATTTTGAGAATGCGTAAAATTGCTGCCGTCATGCTTTTAAGCGTATTGAGCGGATTGGCTTTTGGACAGGCCGGCGTCATTGTCCCGTGCGGGGCGCAACTGGTTCTGCCGACGCCGGAAACGTCAATGCTGATCTGCAGCGGGGTTGCGTTCTTCAGTTTTCTTAAAAAATAAAGAGAAAATACCTCTTCCTCTCTCCACCTGCGATGGATGGAAAGTCCGGCCGGGGGCTGCAATGGCCTCCGGCCTTCCGCATTTTAAACGGAAAAAGCAAAGGTATAAATCAAAATAGAGAAACGACGCCTATTTACAATTATGGATTCACATAAATTTACACAAGAACAGTTTTTTTAGAAGTCATCCCAAAACCCTCCTTATAAGGATAACGATACAGCCGAGCTGAATCATGGCAAGAAAGTTTTTAAGATGATATTCATAACGAACCGCCAAGCGACGGTAGTTTTGGAGCCAGACAAACAGACGTTCTATTTTCCGCCGTTTTCTAAATCATCGCAAGACCTTGCCGTTTTGGGTGAACGCTTTATTACGATTTTTCTTATGCGGGGCAATCAGATCAGCGCCATGTTTGTTGGTAAGATCTGTAATCCATATATCAGCCCTTATTAACCTGATAATTGCGGTATACCCCTACCCATTGTCAAGACAGAAAAGGGGGTTATGGATTGGCTTGTAATGGCTCTGACTTGGTCGCCCACTATACACACTCGCCCAAAGGCAGCATAACCACAGCCCGGGTAAATAGTTCTTACTGGCGTTTCTATCCAACACACAAGCACAGGGTCTTGAATTGGGCGGTACAGGACTTGAACCTGTGGCCTCCAGCGTGTCGAGCTGGCGCTCTAACCAACTGAGCTAACCGCCCTGAAATCATAAGCATTTAAAGGAAAGATATATATACTATTTTTTGTAATTTGTCAAGAAGGAAAATATAAGGAAAAATACGCCCCAGCGACTGTCCGGCGTCAAAGACATTTGTACTTTTACCAGACTTGATCTTGACTTTCTGTTCAAAAGTCTGAAATACCATCCTATAACTCTTGACTTTGCCTCTATAAAAAAGATATAATAATCCCTACAATTAGGAGTTGAGCAGATGGAGAAAGACGACAATTTAGTTCGGGATAATGAGAACCCGCTGCTGCAGAGAAACTGCGGCGGTGGGTTTTTTCGTTGGTATGCGTAAAATATATCTTTAAATGGAGGTGTGTAATGAACGTTCAAATCAACAAGTCAATTCTTGCGGTTGTGTTCTGTTGGGGCCTTTCACTTAGCGCATTGACCCAGGCGGGGACGTACAGCGGGGGCGGCGGGACAGAGGCAAATCCGTATCAAATCAGCGCTGTCAATGACTGGATGGAATTAATAGGCACATCGGCTGATTGGAAGAAGCATTTTATTCTGACGGCAGACCTTGACTTTGGAGGAGTTGCGATAACCCCGGTCGCACGGGATACGAATCCTTCAAGCAGTGGTTTTCAGGGGACTGCATTTACCGGCGTGTTCGATGGAGGCGGCCATGTTTTGAGAAACTTTGTCATTAACCGACCGGCCAGAGACTATGTGGGTCTTTTTGGTCAAGTTGGCAGCGGAGGGCAGGTTCGGAATCTGGGGGTTGAACCCTTGCGGGTTACCGGCAGACTGTATGTGGGCGGTCTGTGCGGGTATAATAAAGAAGGCACGATCACATCCTGTTATGCCACGGGCGCCGTGAACGGATATTGGAATGTAGGCGGTCTGTGCGGGGAGAATTATTCCTCCGGCAAGATCACATCCTGTTATGCGACGGGCGCCGTAAGCGGAACTGAATCAGTAGGCGGTCTGTGCGGGGTGAATTGGAGTACGATCAGCGGCAGTTTTTGGGACATCCAGACCTCAGGTATGACAACCAGCGCTGGCGGCACAGGCAAGACCACGGCCGAAATGCAGACGCTTTCCACCTTTACCTCAGCCGGTTGGGATTTTAGTACCGTCTGGAAGATGCTTCGAGAGAATGAAGACTATCCTCGTCTGATATGGCAGGAAGAGTTTGCCGGAGATATCGCCGGATTATATGGCGTCGATTTAATCGACTTGTCCTATCTATCCCGACACTGGGGACTCGTCGACTGCGGCGGAGCGGACGATTGCGGCCGAGCGGATATCGACAGCAGCGGCGATGTAGGCATCGGCGATTTGCTCCATATAGCAAATGATTGGCTAAAAAGATAACAGAATCCCCCTCCTTGCCCTCGGAGCGTTATTGGCGGGGAGACAGATAAAAGCGTAATTATCGTTAAACCCTTCGGCTCAAACAGAGCCGAGAGGCGCCCTATATTCGGCGGAGGGCGGTTCAGCAATGGACTGCCTTTTTGTATTCTTTTCCTGCTCCCTATCAACCTGTCCAGCGCCTCGGCCGCCTTTTTCTTGTTTGCTTCGCTCGCCTTGGAATAGAATTCCTCCAACCCCCTGATGACAAGTATGACAGGAAGAGGTTACATACCGTACTATTTTATTAAGAGTAAAAATTCATATGAAATGGAATGGCCATGGAATAACCTTTAAAAAAGGGCTTTCATTTTTACTGCTCTTTTGCAGACGCTTGCGATCCGGCAACTTTATGATTATCGGACGCATTTAGAAGGAGACAGGGGCTGCAGGGAGTACAGCGGGGCCGAATCTGCAAAGAGGTTATGCGGTTGGGTATTTCGGCCGAATGAAAATCAGAGATCCCGGATCTTTTCTAAAATGCGATGAATACAATCCTTAAAACACAAAAAAGGGTTTCCAAAAAGGCCCGCAGGGCTGACGAGTCGATCATCCCGGAACTGGAACTCGAGTGGTTTCAGCCGCCGGCGCTGCAGCCCAGTCAAAAGGAAGCGGAACCCAATGGCTCGATTCGCTTCGGGTGGATCGGCAGCGGGCCGGACGGAGTTCGGCTGGCGGAGGCCTTTTATCAATTGGGCTATAAGGCCCTGGCAGTCAGCGGCGCAGCAGAGGATCTGTCCGGTCTCAAGATGCCCGAAGCGTGTCGGTTTCTGATGTCCAGACACGGCAAATCCGCCCGGCAAGACGGTCACCATTTGTTCGGCCGACTGGAAGAGCAGTTCGCCGATTGCGTGGATCATCTGATGATTTGTCCCGGCGCCAAAAACGCCCAGGACCTGAAACTGATCGAATGGGTGCACAGTTTTGCGCGGCTGCTTGGGTTTCAGGGCTCTGGCCGGCGGGTCGGCGCGATGCTCCTTCCTTTAACGGACTCGGCCGTGATGAAGGAACTGCTCGAACAGGCCAAACAGAAAAAGATCTTGCCGCTGATTCTGGCCGACGGCGGCAGTAAACAAAAATCGACATCGCGAAAGAAACAGCCAATCGCTGACTTTCAACGCATAGCAGAATTGTTTGACGCGTTCAACCGGCTCAGCGGGCAGCCGACATCATACACTTCATTTGACACGATGGATTTTTTGGGGGTACTGACGGCCGGAGGATGTGCGGTAATGGCAGCCGCCCAGCCGGAGCCGCCGACAGACCGCCGCGCTCTTTCGCGGGCTGTGCGAGCGGCGCTTGGTTCGATGGTATCGAGAAGGCAGATCGATCTTGGTCGGGCCAGGGCCGGGGCTTGCCTGGCGGTCGGCGGACGGGAGATGATGGCTCAGACAGCCGGCCTGCAGGATGCGATTTTGTACGGATTTGATGTGCTGGCGGCCCTGACCGGACGCGCCACAATTCATCGCGGTATTTATGAGGACGACATTCCTTCCCTGCGAATCTACACGATGCTCAGCGGCCTGACGCCCGCTTAAATTCAATCCGGCCGACAAGTCTTGAATCTTATGCTTGCAGACAGAGCGGGTTGGATTTAGGATATTCTAAAAAAGGAATCGATTTTCATGCGAGCGGTAGTGCAGCGAGTATCGCAGGCATCCTGCAGAGTGGATGGGCGGGTCACAGGACAGATTCAAAAGGGTCTGCTGGTTTTTTTGGCCGCCGGACCGGATGATACGCAGCAGGATATGGATTACATCGTCGATAAGATCATCCACTTGCGAATTTTCCCGGACGAGCAGGACAAGATGAACCTTGATGTAAGGCAGATCGACGGAGCGATCCTGCTGATCAGCCAGTTTACGCTGTACGGCGACTGCCGCAAGGGTCGGCGGCCTGATTTTTCTTCCGCCGGCCGGCCGGATGCGGCCCAGGCGCTCTATGAACAAACCATCGCGGCCCTGCAGGAAAAAGAAATCCGGGTACAAACGGGCATCTTTGCGGCGATGATGGAGATTGCCTGCGTCAATGACGGACCGGTAACCCTGCTGCTGGACAGCCGAAAAAGTTTTTAGACGAGTGCAAAATGAAATCTATCAGGACAGAAAGCGGCAGCCGAGCCGATTCAGAAGGTCGGGCTGCACTGACGGTTTTGTATGACAATACCGTGTATCAGGAAGGCCTGCAGGCGGAGTGGGGGTTTTCATGCCTGATCGAGGGAGCCGAAAAGACAATTCTCTTTGATACCGGCGGCAATCCCCAAATCCTGAAGTCCAATTGCCGAATGCTGAATGTCGATCCGGGCCGAATTGATATGGTTGTAATTTCGCATATGCACTGGGATCATATCAACGGGCTGGACTGGCTTGTACAGGAAAACCCCCGTCTGTGGATTTTTCTGCCGGACTCGGCCGAAGAGGAAACAGTCAGACAACTGCAAAACAAAGCCCAGCGCGCAGAACGGGTAAGCAAAAGGAAGTGTCTTTGCGGCGGCGTGTTTTCCACCGGAACCCTGCCGCATCGAATTCCGGAGCAGTCGCTGTGTCTGGAAACGCCGCAGGGAACGGTCGTCATCACCGGCTGCAGCCATCCGGGGATTGTGCAGATATTGGAAAAGGCCCGGGATCTGTCCGGCCGCAGCATTCGCCTTGCGCTGGGCGGATTTCATTTAAAAGATCATACCCCAGAGCAGACCTTAAAGATTATTGAGCAAATCCGACAACTGGGCGTCGAGCAGATCGGGCCCACTCACTGCACGGGAGAAGGAGCGATTGCGGCCTTCAAACAGGTTTGGGCGGATAATTTTATTGTGATGGGAGCGGGCCGCAAAATCGATATTCAGCTGGAGAAAAAAGTCTGCCCTGAATAACGATCAGTAACCGATTCGGCCGGTTTCGAGAATTGGCTCTGTATAGCGAACCTGATCCCAGTCATCAATACCGATAAGGTCTTTGGCGAACTCGCAGGCGGCTTCTTCTTCCGGCGTTTCCAGATCCCTGTACAGATACCAGATGGGTTTTGGCTCCTGATTGTCGGCCGGCAGTTTGCGAAGACCGATATGCAGGCCGTCTTCCTGCTCATTGTCCACCCAGTTGTGATAGATAAACGTCTCGATGGAGTCCAGCGGCCGGATCTTTTTCCAGGCGTAAGCCATGCCTGCCGCCTGATCGGACAGGGACGCAGGGCTGTAATCAGGGCTGTTAAATCCCTGTTCGCTGAGCCAGACAATCCGCTGGGTGCGGCCCTCAAACCAGGTGTATTCCCGCTTTACCCAGGCATCCAGCACCTCGATATTGTGAGGAGTGATATAGGGCGTTTCAAAGGTGAAGTTGGCTTTCTTATCCAGCCAAGTCTTTGGTTCCAGCAGCGACTGAGGATAAGGATGATAGGCGATAGCCCACTGGAAATCTCCTTCAGCTTTGCATTGATCCAGCAGGATTTCCAGAAGTTGGCGGGGCCTGTAGCCGCGTTCGGGAAACGGCGTCCAGTTCCAGTAATGCGTCAGAGAGATAAAGACTTTGGCGTTGGCATTATATTTTCGCGCGGTCAGATATGCGATTCGCATGGATTTTTGATACAGATCCATGTAGGTCAAGGGGCCGATCTGACCGGCGCTGGTCCACTGAAAGCCCATGTCCACTTCATTATGGATGATCCAGTGATGAATTCGACCATATTGTTTGTCCGGTCGGCTGTAACGGTTGGCCAGAAAATCCAGTGCGGTTTGATAATATTCAATCCCTTCCGGCTGACTGACATTGGCCATGGCATAGATTGCGGATTTTTCGCATTTGGGATGGGCCAGATAGCCGGCCGGATTGCCGGGTCCGCCGCCTGCCCGGTCTTTTTTAATGAGGATAATGGCGGCCGTGATGATATTTCGTCGGGAGGCCTCCCGCAGGATCTGGTCCAGTTGTTCTACATACGAAGGATTGAAAGAGTAGGTCTTTCCGTTGAGCTGATAGGAAATGGACGGAATCCGGTTGGCCGGAAGGATTAATTCATTCAGTACAATATTGACGGTTGCTGAGCTGATGCCCAGTTGATCCAGATCCTCCAGCGGCCGATTGATCCCCAATGCCCCAATGCCTTTTTTGGATGCCGGTTTCTCAGCCGGTTCGTTCCACAGCGCCGCCTGTGGGTCAGACCAGCGCGCGTGCGAAAGCAGTTGATAGCGATTGCCGCGATAGCGGGTATCCTTTCGACCGATGACCCAGCGGGAAAACAGCCGGTCCTGCTGAATGGAACCAGAGCGGATAAAACGCGGAATTTTGAGAGCAAAGTTTCCCTTTTGTTCGGGCAGGGTGTGGGCAAATCGAAATTCATGCAGAATGGGAGGATTGGGTGAAAGCACAGATCTTGGCTGCGGGTCCATAAAAGGCCCGAATAAGATCTGATCAGGAAGGGCCTGGCAAAGATAAACCTGATCCCAATCCGCACTCAGGTTTCCTCGAATTTGAATCGAGTTGGCATCGACGGCGACCCGATGGATTTGGCACGGGTAGTCGTTCTTCAAATAAGCCCGTATGCCGCTTTCAAGGAGTTGCTTTGCCTGATTTTCGATCGCATGTTCCTGGGCGATTCTTTTTTCCTGTGGGGTGGGCGGACGAAGGAAAAGGTTACGGATTTGCAAGGCCCGGCCGGCAGTTTGGCCGAAATCCAGTCTCAAATTCCGCACGCCGGCGGTAAAGAACCGCGATTCGGTCAGGTTGACGGAAAAACAAGTCCATTCTTTGCAGGCAGACAGAGACGATTGCAAACTGCCGGTTTCGGTCAAAGAGGGAGCAAAAAACACCTGAAGCGCCATGGCTTCTTCTGTGATATAGTCGAAAGACAGCATGAATTGCTTTTGGGGATCAAAGGCCTTTGGCAGGGGCAAAGTCAGCAGATAGGGATCTGTGCCGGTGGTCTGAATTTGACAGACGCCCTCGCTGTCTATAGTGATTTGCAGGTCGTGGATTTGAGACAGATCAGGAATCAGGGAGATTTCCTCGGTCGACTTGTCAGCGCCCCATAAACCTGCGGAAAGACAAGCCAGGCCCATTATAACGCCAAGCCATAGATGATTGATCGTATGCCTCATTTTCAATTTGAATATAGAGATTCCTGTATGCCGGTCAAGCCGCAAAACTGTATTTTCGATTTGGCGAGGTTCGCCGATAGAATAAAGGGCTTTGCCTGCTGTCTGGGCGATCAAGTTGATAGTATTGGGCTTAGAAAGTGATTCCAAATCCCGTATATCGTGGATTATAGGGCGCCGGGGTGATCGCGGTGTCCCGAAGGTATCCGGAAAAGTCCTGGCTAAGATCATCCAGGCAGCCCTGAATATCAGACTCATTTCCCTGCAAAAGGGCCTCAACGGTTCCATTCGGCAGGTTTTTCACCCAGCCGGTCAGATTATGCCGCTCTGCAATCCGCCGGGTGGTATAGCGAAAGCCCACCCCCTGCACTCGCCCCGAAAAAATCACATGTTTAGCCATCGGTTCCATATCACTCTATCCGGACGGCTCGCACTTTGACCCAATTGTAAAGTAGAGTATCGCCTTCCCGTATTGTTCCTTTCGCAGCGCAGATCTGCCTGATACAAATACCCTGCGGGCCGGAAAATTCAAGTCTTTTCTTGTTGTCGGCAGACCCAAAGAGCATAAGAGAACTGAGGCCGCCTTGAGAACGTAAAAGAAGAGAAAACCGGAAAAGTTTATGCATAAAATGGGTATTTTTATTATGATTACAGCAACCCAGGCAGCCGCCGGGGCCGGCAAACCGAATCAGGACTATCCAATGCCGATCTATTCGCTGACAAAATACGCCGCAGACAGGATCGATCCGAACGATCCTCATGCTCTGGACTCGTTTCCGACAGCGGCCTTTGCGGCCGGATGTTATTGGGGAGTCGAACAGGCCTATCGGGATGTGCCGGGGGTGCTGGCGACAACTGTGGGGTTTATGGGCGGGTCAGTGAAGAACCCGACGTATGAGCGGGTGTGTCGGGGCGATACCGGCCACGCGGAATCGGCGCAGCTGCGTTATGATCCCAATCAGGTCAGTTACGGCCAACTGCTGTCGGTCTTTTTCGAGATTCACAATCCTACCCTGAAAAATCGCCAGGGCAACGACATCGGCACGCAGTACCGTTCCGTGATTTTCTTTCACACCCCGGAGCAGAAAAAGGAGGCCCTGCTGGCTAAGGCCGCACTGGACAAGAGCGGTAAATACAGAAGGCCCATCGCTACGGAAATTACTGCGGCACGGGAATTCTGGCCTGCCGAGGAGTACCATCAGCGGTATCTGGAGAAAAACCCCGGCGGCTACTGCCACATCCGGTTTCCCGTTCCAGTGATCGAGGAGATGAAAGAACAAACAAAAAAATAGGCAAGAAAAGCGCCCTATTCGGTGATTTCAAATAAGCCGTCATCGCACGTTTGACTGCATTAGGAGCAGATCCTCTCTACAGATCTGTGCTATTTTTTCTGCACAACTCCGCAAATGATGAACGCAAGAGCGCACACGCTGAGGTATGGGCTTTTGTAGAAACAATACTCTATTGAGGGTTGATTGCCAGGAATCGGAAATGTCCGGATTTCCTAATTTATTGCTGAAAAAACATACACATAACCATCGTCACAACCGACAAGGACGCAATTTTCAACAACGGCCGGACCTGAGGCGATTGGCTGGGCGAGGTTAGCCGACCAGACTTCCTTGCCGTCGGCCAGGTTAAGGATACGCAGGAAGCCGTCATCGGCGCCGAAGATTACTTTTGAGCCGCAGATAACCGGACTGGAATTGACGGCGTCTTCGGTTGCAAATTTCCAAATTTCTTTCCCGGTCCGCCGGTCCAGGCAGATCAATTTATTTTGCCGGGAACCGATGACTGCATACTGGTCGTTTACTGCCGGTACGGCGAAAAAGGATTCATTTGGATTGTCGCAGGTCCAGACAATGGAATCGCTCTGCAGATCGACACAAAGGACCTGTCCGTCAAAGTTGCCGACATAAGCAAGGTTTTCAAAAACAGCCGGGCTGGAGGGGATATAGGAGCCCGTGTCGATTCGCCGGACCTGGTTGTGATCGGTCAGGGAGATGATATGCAGGTAGGTGTCACAACCGCCGACAACAGCCGCTGTTTCAGTGACGGCGGCAGTGCCGTTGATATAGCTTTTGGTTTTGTAAGACCACACAAGACGACCCTGCGGAGAAATGGCGTGAAGAAGGCCGTCATAACTGCCCAGCAGGATGATATCGCCTGCGGCATTGGCCGAACCGGCGATTTTGTCTTTGGTTGGATACCTCCAGCGTATAGAACCGTCGGCGGTGCTGAGGGCATAAAATTGTCCGTCCATGGTGCCGACATAGACGGCATCCTCGACCGCCAGGGCAGAGGCCTCAATCTCGCCTTCCAGATCTTTTTTCCAGAGCAGAGCCCCTGTGTTCAGATCAAGGGCATAGATTTTTTTGTCGGTTGAGGTCAGGTACACTCTGCCTTCGGCAACGACAGGCGTTGACTTGACGGCGGCGCCGGTTTTGAATTTCCAGCGAATTGCCAGTCGTGCGGGCAGATCGCCCTCAGCAAATCCTGACAGTTGCCGGCTGCCGCGAAAGATTCTCCAGCAGGATGTGCCGAATGAGACTGCCGTTTTTGTTTGTGGAATATCTTTTTTGTGCAGGGCGGCTTTCTTATGGGCAAGGATGACGGCGGTTATGGCTGCGATGGGAAGCGCCGCCAGCAGAAACGGAATGAAGATGCGCCGCAGCAGCATGACATGGCTCCGTAAAAAGGATCAGCCGCCCAGGTGCCGTTCGATGAAACTGGTGTCCACTTGATTTTTGACAAACAGATTGTGCGAAAGGATCTTCAGACACGCCGGAATGGTTGTTTTGATCGGTTCGATGCGAAACTCACGCAAGGCGCGCTTCATGGTAGCGATGGCCTGCTCGCGCGTGGGCTGATGGACGATCACTTTGGACACCATCGAATCATAATAAGGCGAAATCACCGACCCCTGGGACAGATGGGTATCGATCCGCACCCCCGGCCCGCCGGGCTGGATGAACCGGTCGATCCGTCCGGGGCAGGGAACAAAGTTGCGGGCCGGATCTTCGGCGTTAATCCGACATTCCATGGCGACGCCTGAATACTTGATGTCCCGCTGCCGAAGATTGAGCGGCTGGCCTGCGGCGATTCGGATCTGCCATTTGATCAGATCGTGTCCGGTGACCATCTCTGTGACCGGATGCTCGACCTGAATCCGCGCGTTGACTTCGATAAAGTAAAAATTGCGGTCGCGATCCAGAAGAAACTCGACGGTAGCGGCGTTTTGATAGTTGGCTTCCTGGGCCAGACGCAGGGCCGACCGGCACAATTCTTCGCGAATTTTTTCGTCGATAACCGGACAGGGAGATTCCTCGATCAATTTCTGGTGCCGCCGCTGGATGGTGCAGTCGCGCTCATAAAAATGAACGACGTTGCCGGATTTGTCTGCCATGATCTGCACCTCCACGTGTCGCGGCTGAAGAATGAACTTTTCGAGGTAGAGGGCTCCGTTCTTAAAGGCCGCTTCGGCCTCGGTTCGCGCCGCGCCAAAGGCCTTATGCAGACTGATATCATTATGCGCCACCCGCATGCCGCGTCCGCCCCCTCCGGCGGCGGCCTTCAGGATGACCGGATAACCAATCTTGTTGGCCAGTTTGATCGCTTCGGCTTCGTCTTTGATTTCCCCCTCGGAACCGGGCACCAGGGGAACCCGAGATTTTTGAGCGATCTGACGGGCCTGCACCTTATCGCCCAGCATCCGCATAGAGACCGGATCCGGACCGATAAACGTAATGCCGCATTCGCCGCAGATCTCGGCAAAGTGGGCGTTTTCTGCCAGGAACCCATAACCCGGGTGAATCGCATCCACATCGGCCACTTCCGCGGCGCTGATGATGGCGGGAATGTGCAGATAACTTTTAGCCGGCTGAGCGGGACCGATGCAAACCGCCTCGTCGGCCATCTGAAGGTATGGCGCCCCCCGGTCGGCCTCAGAATAAACCGCTACGGCCTCGATCCCGAGTTCATGACAGGCCCGAATGATCCGCAGGGCGATTTCTCCGCGATTGGCAATCAGGATTCTGGTAAACATGCTTTTCCTTATAAATCACAAAACGGCCAATCGCCGGCTCAGGGGCGAACCTTGAACAGGACCTGTCCGAATTCTACGGATTGCCCGTCTTTTACTAAAATCTCGACGATTGTTCCGGAGGTTTCCGCTTTGATTTCGTTCATGACCTTCATGGCCTCGACGATGCAGACAATGGTATCGGGCGCGACCCGCTCGCCGGTCTGCACATAGGGGTTGGCCTCCGGATTAGGGGCCGCATAAAAGGTCCCCACGATAGGAGATTTGATCTCGACCAGGCCCGATTCTTCGGGAAAGGCCATCTCAGCAGGAGGTTTCGAAAAGGCAGTCGAAGGCGCCGGCGCAGAATATACCGGCGGCGCCGGCGGCATCGGAATCTGCGATATTATCGCCTGCGGGCGCTTCAGGTGAATTTTCCTGTCGCCGTCTGACAACTCAATCTCAACCAGATCGTTTTCCTTCATCAGGTCGATTAGTTCTTTCACCTTTTTCAAGTCATCCTGCTTGTCTGCCATAAGATTTTACCCTTATCGTTCCTGGAATTGTTTCGAGATAAGAGTTTTAGTATATGAAAAAGACAGCCAAATGCAAGATTAATACAGAACTCGTATAAAAGCATATACAGACCTGCTATCTCTTATTTTGATCCTGTCTTGCCGATTGCCTTTCATACGGATGGTTCTTTACAAAACGGCTCCATTGTGCGTACAATCAAGGCCTATGAAAAAAAATCTAATACAACGGCTTCGAGAAGGCATCCTCATTGGCGACGGGGCCATGGGTACGATGCTCTATGAAAAAGGGGCGTTTCTCAATACCTGCTTTGAAGAGATCAACCTGTCGCGTCCGGAATGGATACGGGAGATTCACAAGGCGTATATCAAGGCCGGGTGC
>JAKJEN010000011.1:29335-34692 GCA_022705405.1 Planctomycetota bacterium
TGTCCCCACGCCCGATCCGGAACTTACGGCTGTGATGCATGAAACTTTCGCCGAACAGGCCGCCGTCCTCTGCGAGGCACAGGTGGATTTCTTTCTGCTGGAAACCTTTGCCAGCGAAGTTGAACTGCTGATCGCCGCCGAGGCCATTGCCTCTGTCTGTGAGCTGCCGATTTTGGCGCAAATGACCTGCCTGTCACAGGGCCGCACGGTTTTTGGAACGCCTGTCGAGCAGGCCGTAGCGGCTGTGGCTCGCCATCCGGCGGTCTCGGCTGTCGGACTGAATTGTTCGGTGGGTCCTTCTGATATGCTCGACGCCCTCCAGCGCATTCGCTCGGTGACGGAAAAACCCATCTCGGTTCAGCCCAATGCGGGCCTGCCGCGGCAGGTCGATGGGCGGATGCTGTATATGTGCACACCGGAATATATGGCCGAATACGCAAAACGATTTTTTGAAAACGGCGCCCGCATCTTGGGCGGCTGCTGCGGAACCACCCCGGAGCATATTCGCCAGATCGTCAAGGCCGTCCGCCCGCTGGATCAAGCCGCCGCGCGACCGACTGCGGAAAAAATCCGTGTTGTATCGGCTTCAACCGAAGGATTTGAACCCAAACCGCTGGCCCAGCGATCGGCGCTGGGAGCTAAATTGGCCGCCAAAAAGCCGATCGTTTGCGTGGAACTAACGCCCCCGCGCGGAGTGGATCTGAGCCGGATTATTGAGCGAGCCCGACTCTGCGCAGAACACGGGGTTGATGCAATCAACATCCCGGATGGACCCCGTGCCAGTGCGCGGCTGAGTCCTTTGGTGACCGCGGTTCGTATTCAGCAGGAAACGGGAATTGAAACAATCCTGCATGTTTGCTGTCGGGATAAGAATCTGATCGGGCTTCAGTCCGATCTGCTGGGCATCCATGCCATAGGGCTGCGCAATGTACTGATCATCACCGGCGATCCGCCTAAACTGGGCGAGTATCCGGATGCGACCGCTGTATTTGATCTGGATTCGGTCGCCCTGACCGGCGTGGTGAGCAACCTGAATCGCGGGATCGACATCGCCGGCAATGCCCTGGCCGAACCGCTGGCGCTGACGCTGGGCGTAGGAGCCAACCCGGCCGCCTCAGATCTGCATCGGGAGATTGACCGATTTGAACTGAAGGCCAACGCCGGCGCCGAATACGCCATTACCCAGCCGGTATTTGATTTGGAGATGTTTTATGCCTTTCAGGCCAGTGTAGAAGAGCGCGGACTTCCGTTGATTGCGGGCATCTGGCCGTTTACCAGTTATAAAAACGCAGAGTTTATGGCCAATGAAGTGCCCGGGGTGATAGTGCCGCAGCGGCTGCTGGATCGAATGGCCAGGGCCAAAACCCGCCAGGACGGTCGGAAAATCGGCGTTGAGATCGCACATGAAATGATTGCCGAACTGTCCGCCCATGTGGCGGGTTTTGCCGTCAGCGCTCCGCTGGGGCAAGTCGATATGGCGCTGGCGTCGCTGGGGCGGATTTCTCTGAAGGAAGAATAATCGCCTGTGCAGAAAATCAAAGTTGACAGGAGAGCGAATATGACGCGTAAAACGATCCTGCTTGTTTTTGCGATCTGTACCGTCGGCTGCAATCCGATAGAATATGACTGGTCGCGGGAAGGACCGGTAACCGAGCGAATGGTTGTGATCCAAACGGACCTGGCGGATCCGCCGGTACAGTTTGCCATGCAGGAGATTTTAACGGCGCTGAAGGACAAACGCTATGCGGCCGGGATTCTTGCAAGTTCGGAAAAGGGCTCCTATCACGGCAACAGCCGCATTACAATCCGGATATTGCCCGACGCCGTAAAACCCGAAGGATATGAATTGAAGATTTCCGCCGGTTCCGCAGGCAATCCTCAGTTTGAAGTTCTCGGCTCCGATGCGATTGGGGCCATGTACGGCGGACTGCACATAGCCGAAGCCATTCGGAATGAAAAAACGCTGGCGGATATTCAACCGGTCCGGCGGGAACCTTATTTTCTGCAGCGCGGTCTGAGTATGAACCTGGCGCTGGACGGACGCAGGATAGGACTGGCCGACAAAGGAGACGCTGCTCTGAAGAACTATGCACAGATGTGGGATTTATCCTTTTGGACGGAGTTTCTGGATACAATGGCCCGCTATCGCTACAACACCCTGTTGCTGCGGCATCCGGATCCCTTTCCTTTTATGACGTGCCTGAAAGACTACCCCGACAAGGCCCTGGCGGATGTTTATATTCCTAATCCCGCCCCCGACAACCTGAAAATCATCAAAAAGATGACAATCGAAGAAAAGGTCGATCTTTGGCGCAAGGTACTGCGGTATGCCCGCCAGCGCGGCATCCGAACGATAATGGCGGTTTGCGCCCCTGCGCCGGAGGATCTTCCTTACCGACAGGCCGCAGTCGGCGATTTTCTTTTGACGTATCCTGATCTGGCGGCTCTGATTACCGAAGGCGAAAACCCCGATCCGTTGCGATGGGTCCGTCTGTATGTTTCAGACAGTCCCTCGCTGACTGCCGCCGATCCTCAGACGCTGTGGATCTTAAATCACGATGACATTCTGATTCATCGCTGGGGCGACCCGGATTTTGTTCGCAGTTTTTTGGGCGCACTGCCGGTCGGTCAGACCGCCGGCTATCTGATCGGCTCGCAAGAATACGTTTGGGGTCGCGAGTTTACGGATCTGGAGTATTCACAGCCGCGGCTTCTGGAAATCGTCAAGCACAGATATAGTTTTATGCTCTGGGGCCGATTGGGATATGATCCGACTCTGGACCGCGCTTTCTTTGAAAAAGTATTAAAAGATCAATTCCCCACGGCCGATTCGGCCCTGCTGTACGAGGCCTGGCAGTCGGCATCCAGGATCATCCCGCTGGTCAATCGGTTTCACTGGAAGGCGGATGTCGGCGCCTGGGTGCCGGAGGGCTGCATGGGAGAAGGGGGACAGTTGCTGACGGTGCAGGATTTTATCGATCCGGCTTATAGCCCCATGCCGGGCAGCGGTCTGATGTCGATTGCGGATACGGTTTCAGCCATTGTCGGCGGAACAGCCGCAGCGGGAGCCGCCCCTTTACAGACGGCCGGCCAACTGGAGCGATGGTCGGACGAAGCGATTGAAAAAGCCGAACGAATCAAACTCAACAGTGTGCTGTCCGGACCGCTGGGCCAGACGCTGGCCGATATTGAGGCGATGGCCTGGCTGGGCAAGTATTATGCCGCTGTGATCCGCGGCGCATTTGATTATGCCCTCTATAAATCTACAGCAAACGCCAATCTTCGCGCCAGTGCGGTTGAGCATCTGAAGGAGGCCAGCCGGCGATGGCGGAATTACGCCCAGAAAGATTCGGTTCGATATACCCCCCAGACGCTGGCCCGCACAGGCAAACTGGACTGGTGGGTTCTGTGGGAACAGACGCGCCGCCAGATTCTTTGGATTGAGAAGGAATGATCGATTTCAGGAATCGGCCTTATCGCCGGGGACGATGAAATTCCAGACTTCGCCGGCGGCATAACGCTCTACCATTTCCAAATACACCCGCGATTCAAATCGGCCGTCTTTGCCGACCGCACGGGGCTTGGGCCAGGTAAAGGCGGTTTCCACCAGCAGTTTTCTGGGCTCCTGCAGAAACGATTCTATGCGAATTTCAATGGTGACCGGGTCCTGCCCCCCGACAGAATGAGGCGGCATCAGCAGGCGCAGCCCGCCGCCGCTGACAGGCCTGTTGCCCAGCGCCTTAAAATCCTGCGGCGATTGAGCCAGACGGTTTTCCCATAGGTATTGAAAGGCATGAGTCTGCACGCTGTACAAGTGATCGACGCGCGCATTGACGGTTAGGATCTGGTATTGTTCGAGCGGCCAGGTCTGCTGATACGCCGCGGTCGCCGCCTCGGCCTCGCGGCAGAAGTAATCCAGATCGCAGTTGGGATTCAACGCCAGGATTTTCAGATTTCGAATTTGCGGAGCCGGGCCCTCCAGGGCCACCTGAAAAGGCGAAGAAGGCAGCTCGCGTCGGAACTGAAAGCCGTTTTTATATGCAGAAGACTGAGAAAACTCCAGTCCGTTCTCAAGAAGGGCCTTTTGAAAATCAATCTGCCGGGCCGGGTCGGCAAGCCAGTTCCCGGCCAGCACAAAGCTGAGACTGAAATGGGAGGTTGTTTTCGATTCTCGAATGATTGGTTCCATAATCGCTCCGCAACTGTAATTTTCAATGCTATTATAACGGTTTTGTCTGTGGATGGATACTTAAAATCCTGAACGGATTGGTTAAGGAGGGGTCTTTTTCGGTCGATAACCGGTATGTGGATATTAAAAGAGGACCCGATGCGTATGATGAAGAGAGTTCCAAATAAAAAACCGCCCTGGCCGATCCTGAATTACACAATCCGGGTCTATCCGAGTTCCCTCGGCTGTGTCAAACCCAACATGAATCGCGTGAAACCTGAGCAAATGCCCCCGCTGATGGTCCGCAAGGCCGGCTGGAGACGATAGATCCCACCTTCGGCCTATCCCCTGAAATCCCGTAAATCGCCGTTTGTGTACGGCGTTATGGCATCCAGATGTTCATGATCTATCAAGGTGAAATCCGGCCCCTCCGCTTTTGCTGCTATCGCCAGCCAGGACGTCAATAAGCCAATCCATAGCGCTTTGTTTATGTTCATTCTGTTCTTTCCTCCAGAGTTTTCTCCACCAGTGAAGTAACGCCTATTACGATTTGACTGCTCCAAACAATAAAAAAGTGAATAAGCGCCTCGTGGTGTCGGCTTTCCGGGGATTTGTAAAACAAGGTAAAAAAGCAAGGAGTAAAGATCGTCTTATAATCCGCGGGTTTTTTCCTGAAAGGGCGGCAAAAGCGTTCAGTAATCGGCAAAAATCAGGATCTTATCGGACTCGAAAAGATCTGCTTGAATTTGCTAAATCCGCCCTTTTTTTACGTCGAAGAACCGAAAAATAGCAATTGGCTTTCGGCTGGGATAAACTATGGCGGAATTAAAAAAATCAACGATTGATACCCCGCTCATGAAAACAAAGACACTGGTCTGGTTCTTTTTGGGGTTGTCCATTATCGCGCTGTTAGCCAGTTCCGGCCTGCTTTGGCTGTTTTACCGGCCCTGGTATCACAATTCGCTCCGCTGCCAAGTCCATGAACAGGTCAAGGTCCTTGAACAACTGCTTTGCGACCAAACCGTATTGGCTTCAGGCCATATCCTTGGGCTGACCCATCCGGATTTCAGGGGCATTGCTTCCGGCGAATTGAAAGGGTCGCCGACAGCAAAGGTACTTCTTGAAAAAATTGCGGTTGAAAATAACGCTTCCTGGGCCTGTATCATAAACTCAGAGGGAGAGGTTACGG
>JAKJEN010000120.1 GCA_022705405.1 Planctomycetota bacterium
TCTTTGCTTCGTTCGTTTTTCCATTGTGCAAAGCTAAAAATATGAGCCTTTCGTTTATTTATTCAAGAACCAATAGTAAAGGATTGCCTTAAAAAATATGGTTTTAATGACGTTATTGTTGAGAAATCTTTTCTTGATGAATTACCGCCTTTGGATATATAAACATATAAGATCAGACATTTCTTTCTTCCTGCCAATGCTCCCTTAAAAATTCGTTACCAAATAAAAAAACGATCTTTAAGCCATACTGATTTGTCCACGCACCTTGCTGATCTTTGAAAAATATACTTCGATTTGCCGATTTTGAACAACTTACACGAGGCCCGTATTTCTATGTCTAAACTGGATTCCACCTTTCATAAAAGCTGCAAAAGTGTTTAATCCATTTTTTTAAAAACCAATTGAAAAACTGAGCTTTTCATTTTTTCCAGCCATTTTGCCTTTATAAAGTCGTTGCTTTGAATACAGGTATTTCCCCACCCCTGCCCCTTCCACATGGACTGAGCGTCCCAGTTGCAATTGATATAAGAGATCGCCCGTATCACATCGCTGTTTTCCGATATATGTTCAAAGAACGGCTCAAACCAGGCCTCCCAGACCTGTCGGCCGTCTTCTTGATCCAAAAAATGTCCGCGCGGCGTACTTTCAGCGATAAAGACCGGTTTGCGCCTGTCTCGTGCAAACCGAAGCGATGGGCCGTCTGTTGAGCGCCCGCCCCAATACGAATAGCCCACCCAGTCCACATACTCATCCCCCGGATAATACAACTGCCATGTTTCATACGGCGTATCGAACGAGGCGGAAGCCATAACCGTCGCAAAATTAGTCACGTCCGCCTGCCTGAGTCTGTCAACAAGCCGGCGGAATGCCCTTTTAAAATCCTCAGGATCATAATGATTCCAGGGACCCTCAAATTCATAACCGATCCGAAGCAGAAACGGCACATCCTTGTATTCCTTAAGAAAACGAATCAGTTCATCGATCAGAACATCATGGGTGCCGTCAGCCACTTTCCCCTCATTTTTCCCCGCCATCGAGATGGACAGATGCATTATACAATGCTTCAAAACCGGCGAATCCATATAATATTTCATACACATAGGCCCCGCCCCCCACTCCGATTCCGTATAAAGGCCGTCCACATGATTTTCTTCAAAAACGGTTGTGAACGGATTGCTGCGATTGACGCCCATGCCTACATAGTGAGTGATCCCCGCAGGAACCTGTATATGATCCACATAGCCGTCATGAAATCGATCATTTCCTCCTACAGAGGCATTATCCTGACCGATAAAGACCAGTACCTGCCTGCGGGAGGTTCATATTTAGCCGGCGGTCTCTGCAAAGTCGCGCAGCTTGTCGCCCCCGAAATAAAAATCATACACAGCGCTGCAATCGTAATTCGTTTACACATCAGAATACCCCTGCGGCTGCGATCCTTCTGCAGATCGGCGGTCCAATTCTGCCCGGATTTGAGCAAATCGTTTGTTGTCCAGTTTATAGCAGCTGATTAAAAACATTACCAGCAAATGTCCGATCGCTGGAACCACCGTAAAAACCAGAACAATACCTTTGATTGCCTCCGGTGTCTGTGAATCGGCTTTTTCAACGTATCCATACCAGGCCAAAATCCAGCCGAGTATGGCCCCGCCCAGGGCCATCCCCAGTTTGAGCGTAAACAGGGCGCCGGAAAAGACCAACCCGGTGATGCGTCGACCGGATTTGTATTCGCCGTAGTCGGCCGTATCGGCCATCATCGTCCAGAGGATCGGACTGGCCATCTGTCCGAAAAACTGGACTACCGCGTACAAAACAAACATAAGAGCCACCTGCATGCGCCCTATAAAAAACATTGAAGCCGAGACAGCTGTGATGATAAACTGGATGAGCATATAGGACTTCACCTTGGGCAATCGGCGGGTCAGCGGGCTGGCGAAGGCGGCTCCGATCATCGATGCCGTCATGCCCGTGGTCAGAAACGCCGTTCCAAGATCCTCTCGCCCGGCATACCATTTCATATAAAAAAGAGCGGCGCCTGCTCGAATTACCAGAGGAATCAGCAGAAGGAAATTGACACAGGCAATAATCAGCCACTGATCATTGGTAAACAGCGATTTAAGGTCTTGCCAAAGCGTACTTTTTTTGTCACAGGCCTGAACGACTCGCTCGCGAGTCAAAAAAAAGGAGGCCAGAAACATGAAGATCGCCAGAACGCCGAAAACGACCATTGCCAGTTGATAACCCTTTTGATCGTTGCCTCGGCCCAGCCATTTAACCAATGGCAGTGTGCAGGAGGCCACCAGAACCCCGCCTGCGGTCGCCAGAAAAAAACGATAACTGTTCAGCGAAA
Organism: Planctomycetota bacterium; assembly: GCA_022705405.1. Taxonomy (GTDB): domain Bacteria; phylum Planctomycetota; class Phycisphaerae; order Sedimentisphaerales; family Anaerohalosphaeraceae; genus JAHDQI01. Next base: position 2,351 of record JAKJEN010000120.1, read on the forward strand.
CCCGCTCCTGCGTGTCCGGGGTAATGACGCCTCCGAGGGCACAGTATGGGATGTTGATGGCGGTATAGATAATGATCAGGAGCGAGTAGGTGATGTAGGCATAGAGAAGTTTGCCGGAAGGGCTGTATTCCGGGGTGGTAAAGGTAATCACACAAATGACGGCATACGGAACACAAAGCCATAGCATATAGGGTCTGAATTTACCCCAGCGGGTGTTGGTGCGGTCGCAGATGACCCCCATCATTGGATCGGTAATTGCATCAAGGATGCGAACGGACAGAAACAGCCAGCCCATTGACGCGGCGCTGATCCCAAAAATGTCGGTGTAAAACAGCGGCATCAATAACATAACCGTTTGAAAGACGATGTTGCTGGCCGTATCGCCCAATCCGTAACCGATTTTTTCAAAGGGGCTGATTTTGGGTGTCTGGTTGTTCATGAGTGTCTATCCCATCCATTCCAATCGTTTTTTTGTAAAGATTGTCGGCTGGATTGTATCAGGGATCGCCGCCGGCTACAATAGAAAGACGGATAGAAAAAGGATTTTTTTCATTAGCAAACGGTTGCTTGTTATTTCTAATCTCCTCGATTACAACCTGTAAGTGACTGCACAGCAAGGCGTTACTTCCAACACGCCCGAAGGGATTCGAACCCCTGACCTACGGATTAGAAACCTAAGATTGGTGATTTTTTAATTTCTTGAAATTACGCTATTTACACGTATAACTTTTGAAAGAACAACTCTTTACGAGTTCACCTGTGTTCGTTTAGATTTTATCCTGTTCGCTGTCTTTTGTCAAAAGTTATACGCAAAGTTATACGATTTTTATTTTTTATTCTTCACTTCAGCTTTGATCTCGTCAATGCCCTTGAGGATGTATTCAATCTTTGTCTCCATCCGGACAATGGCCTTTTCACTTTCTGATGCCTGATTGGACACCGCTTGGATCTGTTTGCTAAGAATTTCAATCCGTGCCTTGTTTTCACAGATCTTCGCATTCTGGTTTGCCCAGGCGATCCCCCAACCCACGAGGATCATAGCAATCCCCAGACAGGTATAAATCAATTTTGGCCACAAGGTCGTCTCCTTAGATTATCGTAAAACTCATCTTGCATCGCTGTATGGCGCTTTCCGCCAGTTCCCGGTAAAGAGTCCTTTTTTCCTTCAGAGCATTCCAATAATTAATCGGATTTTCCCCGGATGCCTCCACTCCATACATAGCCGCAAAGATCCGTGATAGAGTCCAGAACAAGGCGGCCTCTTTGAGAACGCTTTGATCCTGCAAATCCTCCAACCCATACTGCCCATCCGGGCAACCGGGTTTCAGGCCCAGCAGTTGAGAGATCTCGAACTCAGTCCGTTTGATTTGCGGGCCGAAGGTCTTAATCCTGTAAAAGAGATTTAGACCGGTCCCCGCCGGAATCGGATTGGTTGTGCTATCTGTACGGACGACGGAGATTGTCAGTTGTGCGGATGAATCCACGCTGACAATTTCAAACACCCCGTCAATATTGCCCACTCCGTCCGAAATATAAATCACATGGCCGGCGGCAATCTCTTTGGCCGGAAATGTCTGTCCGGTTGACAAGAACGTTGTGCCCGATACCTGCCCGTTATTACCCTTGGCCAGCACCTGGGCGGGATAGGGTCCTGTTGTACCCCCATAGATATTATATTCCTGTTTCAGAAGATCCAGATCCGTGCAGAGCATCGCTGTCTCCTATATATCCCGGTATTCCACAAACGTTGTTTCTGTTTCCACATCCAGATTAGCGATCAGTTTGGCAATCTCGGCCTCGTAGGCATCGGAATGCTTTTCCGCTTCGGCCTGGCCATTCACGTTCCTGAAAAAGTTTTTGTTTGTTTGACTTGAATCGCTTTTTGTCCAGAACTGTCCGCGCATCAGCGCCGCCAGGACCCCCTCATAAATCGCCTCATAAAACTCAGATCCAAAGAAAATATCTGTAAAAACGGTCGGATGATAGATCGAATAATCTGCCTTTACCTGGTAGATCCCATCCGGTATCGGCCAAAGATACAGATTCTTATGCCGCATGGCATATTCAGTCGGGGTTCCTTTAGTCGGACTGATCAGTCCTTTCCAATGGTTCAGGAACTGCCGATAGGTCTTCTTATCCAGGACAGCGCCACCTTCAATTGCCAGTTCATAGATGTTTTTCAGGTTTTCCGGCTGGTTATATTCGCTCTGGGCGTCTACTGTGGAGATTGTATTTTTGGCGGTCAGGAAGTCTGCCCGGCTGGATATATCCAGCAATACGCCCTGCAGCTCCTCGGTTATCTTCGGCAGCGGCCAACCCGGACCCAGCCGTTGCATGATGATTTTCAGAACATCATTTTCAGTCATACCGCCGCCTCATTAAAAAAGAAGGCCGGACACAGGGACCGGCCTTCTGCATATCCTCGCTCAGCGTCAGGCCGCATCCAGTTCCACACGGGTATCGCAGGTAATAACCGCAAAGTCCTCATTGTTGAATTTTGCCTTGCTGAATCCGTAGATGCTCGATACTTCCACGCCGAACTGGCTGCCATACTCAAAGATCTTTTCTTTCCAGCCGATCTTACGGCCGTAAGCAAGGATTCCCGCCTGCGCCCCGCAGAACAGTCCGCGGGCCACTGTAATCCCGTTGGCGATCACATCCCCCGCCTCAAAGACCACGTTGGAGCCGTTACCGGTTTTGTAGACGATCTTGTCATACTCGTGGATAATCACGCCGTCCCAGATCCCCGCCGCCCCGGAGAACAACGGATTATCCGTCCCTCGGACATTGGCGTCCTTTTGGGCATTGATCCAGGCACTTTCCTGCCGCAGGGCCTTAACCTGCCACGGGCTGACGAACATGACATACCAGGTCTTTCCCCCGATGACAATCGGCCGAATCTTGCTGTAGGCAGATCCGCCGTCCTTTTTGGCCATCCGCTTCAGGTGTGAAATCACCAGCGTTCCGAACAGGTGTTTGCCGCCCGCGGCTACGATATTTGCATCGCCCGCCACGGCCTCCACGCCATTTTCCCCATCGGTTGTCTGTCCGCCATAAAACCGCCGATGAGCCGTAGGCGCCGATGCCGGAATGGTTCCGGCCCCGTTGGCCAGCCCCGAAAGGCCCATCAGGACATCGGTATCCCGATTCTCGGCCAGCCACAGGCCCAGGGCATCCTTGGCTTCGCTGCGGTGTTTGATTGCCGTCCGCTGTTCGGTCATTTCCCCGTCCAGTCGGATGGCTTCCTTGCGTTTGTGGATAGTGGTCTGACAGTTGTGAAACGTCATGGCCTTTTCCTGTCCTTCAATCGCCTCATCATCCACTTTTCCGTCGCTGATCAGACGCGCTCGCAGGGGAGTGTTGATCCGATCTCCTTTTCTTTTGGTCAGATCGGTATTGACCTGAATCAGGGAGTTGCTGGAAGATCCCACAAAGCGGCCGTCATTGAAGTAGGAATCCTTCTCAGCCTGCCGCCAGGTCTTCTCTCCCCAGACTTCCTCTACCGAGGCCGAATGCATACCGCCTCGCTGAAAAATCGTATTTGCCATAGTGTACCGCTCCTTATCTGTGCCGATTTCTCTTGATGGCAAGGCGGAAAATCGTCTTAGCTGAGCGTTTCAGCAAGCCGATCCAGCTCCTCTTCGCTCATCCTGCTCACATCCGAGGCGGTGAGGTTCTTTTCAAAACCGCCGCCGCCCGATGCGGGAACCCGGCCGTTTAACTTGATTTTTTCCAACAGTCTGGAAGTTCTTACCGCTTCTTGTTTTTCCGCCAGTTCAGGGGTCAGCAGGATGCACCGACGGTATTTCTCCATCGCCGGATTGTCCGCCTGCCGGATCGCCAGTTTGTCGCCTTCGGTCAGATTTTTTTCACCGGCGGCTATCACGCTGGCAAAATCCAGCCCTTCGCCGCAGGTCTGGGCCGTCATTTCAGCGGCGGCCTTGCGGTCGCTTTCGGCCTGCCGAAGGGCCCAGGCGCTTTCCTGGTCCGCTTTTCGCTGCTGGTCCATCAATTTGCGGAACTGAGCCATTGTCAAGGGCTTTTCGTCTTCGCTGCTTCCTTCAGATTCCCGTGAAGGCCGGTTCTGCAGCTCGGATAATCTGGCCTCTAATTCTGCGGCTCGTTTTTCCGCTTCCTGCCGCTTGCGGACCTCGGCCTGTTTATCCGCCAGAAGACCGCTGAACTGCTGCTCGGTGTAGGTCTTGGCCTCCGGCGTCGTTCCTGGACTGCTGTTTTCCGTATTCGCTTTTTCCGTACTCATAATTCTTCCTTTGTCTTAACGGAGCAAAGTCATCCTGGTCCCGCTGCATACCCCCGCAGTCGGGGCAAAATTCCTGATATCTGAAATCTTACCCCTTAAATCTAAAGCCCTTTACAGGGTTTGAAAATCTTCTTTAGCTTGAAATAAAATTTATATCCTCCCTGCTGGTATTTACCTTTTTCGTTTGTATTCCCGATAGTTTCCGGGGGCGTATCATTTCCTCAGCCGGATTATCTTTTATCTCCTGGAGGATCAGTTCTTTCTTTGGAATGTCTGAGAGTTCAATCACGGCCTTCGGTCCAATCTGATCCGGATACATCCGGGCAATCTCAAGAATACTCATAAAGTTTGCATAGCGGGCGGTCGGCGAACTGGAGGACGATTGCACCTTGATCCCGTATTTGCCCACCTTTCGACTTTTCAGCAGAGCGATATCCACGGGTTCGCCCTGTTCGGCTGCAAGGTCCCTGATTTCCTGATCGCTGTATACATCCGTAAATCGGACCATATCGACCAGTCCCAGGGCGATCAGTTTCTGCGTGCGGGCAAAATTGTCAAATATCACCTCCACCACCTTCATCCCCTGCGCCTGCCGCAGTTCAATCGCCTTGCCGCTTTCATTATGCCCCTCGATCAGTTGCCCCAGCAGATCGAAATTGACCCCGGATATTTCCTTCATATCGTCTCCGCTCATACGGGCGGCCGTGGTATGTCCATCGGATATCGGAGCCGGTTGAATCCGCTCGATCTTGCCGCCTGCCTTGGATTCATCCAGTACCACCCCGGGCGTGGAGCCGAATTTGGCCAGATGCCGGTCATAGTGATTCAGCGCTTTCTTGATCACGTACCCGCTGTTGGCCGACTGATTCAGATTGTGCAGGGCCTGGCTTCGCCTTTTGTTGACTTCCTGCTGCGGCCCGATCAGATTCTGTGTGACTCCCATGACATACCCGTCTATCCAGTACGGACAAAATCGGTAATAGGGAAATGCCGTAACCCCGTTGTAGGGATCTTCAATATCCTCCAGAACAAGATTGCCGACCGTCACCGTCTTGCACAGAACCGGAACCACCCATTCCTTCATGTGCCATTTCACGCTTTTTTTTGACAGGGCGCAGGCCAGTTCCCTCTGCTTGGCGCTGATGGTTTTCATTTCCCCGCTCGCGGCATTGATCAGCAGCCATCGTTTTTCAAACCGTTTCCACCAGCACTCCCGCACCCGCCAGCGCAGCGAACCGGTATCCGGGGAAGCCGGATCGCCGATCCGATCCCCCAGGGCCGGATCGCTCTCCAGGCCGCCGCCGCGCAGATCGGCCTCCTTGTCCGGATAATTCAGCCGCAGGGCCTCTTTGTCCATCCA
>JAKJEN010000121.1:0-1770 GCA_022705405.1 Planctomycetota bacterium
TTCGCCGGCCCTCCACATCGGTCGGCAGTTGGGGACGGACCTTCAGCGAAAGAATCGCCTGCTTGCCGTCCAAAGCGATATCCTTTTTCTCTCCGGGGGCCAGTTCAACAGCAAAGGTCTCGGTTTTTTGATTCGGACGGGACTTAAAAGAATTCGGCCCGCAATGCCGGAAAAAATCATTGGCTTTGTCCAGAGCCGCGTTTTCCTCCGCTGTCAGGTTTCTGGAAAACGTTGGAACCACAGTACCCTTGGGAAACAGGGTGTATGTAAACTGGTAGTATTGCCCGTAGTCTTTATCGGCCACAATTTTGCAGGATTTTTGAAAGGGGATGGGGACATAGCAGTTTTCTCCATTGGCGACGGTATAAGCCAGAGCCGGCCGATTAAACGGCGGCTGGGCGCCGTTAAAATATTCCTCAAACGGCAGATCTACCGCCGGTTCAGCGGCTCCGTCCAGAAAGATCTTGACTCGTCCCTGAAGAGCGGTAGCCGACCAGATTCTCCAGATGCAGCCGGGACCTTCCATCTCGCCAAAGACAAAATTCCCTTTTTCGATCCGAATCCAGTTGACTGTGCCGTAGCCGTCGCCGTTGGCGTCCCAGTTTATATATTTTCCGGTCTGCGGGTCGTATCGGCTGGCGCGATCATAACTGGACCACAGGCGGCAGGTCTCTCCCGGTTCCGGCAGCGTGGCCAAAAATTCCATATCGCATAGCCGATCTATCAAATCCAAATAGGTAAAGGATTGCCGGGCGTATCCGGCCTGCAAAAAAAAGATGCCGGCTGCAAAAGCCATCCATGCGCCGCTGCGTTTCATACAGTCCTCTCTTTCTGTGTGTGGTTCAGTACAACCCGATTTCCTGTTTGGCTTCTTTTTTCTTTTTCAATAATTGTTTTTGGCGGAATTGCTTGGGGCTGCAGTTGGCGTATCGCTTAAAGGCCGCAGAAAAACTAAAGGAATCCGCATAACCGAGCAAATGGGCGATGGATTTGACCATATAATCCGTATTAATCAAATATTCCTGGGCCTGCTGCATTCGCAGATGGGTAACCATTTCCATAGGTTTGTACCCGCTGAAGCGAGCGCTGACCTTGTATAAATGCTGCGGAGAAATCCCCACTTCCTCGGCCAGATCCTCGACTGTCCAGTGCCGGCTCAGGTTGCCGCTGACGGTATCCCAAAGCTTGTAGAGCCGCTGCTTCATCTCCCGATGGGCGGGACTTTCTTCCATGTCCAATTCCCGATCCAGATAGAGGACAATCAACTCCGCATAGTGGCGGGCTGCCAGCCGAGCCCGGTTTTCGTCACGAAGGGTTTCTGCTAAAAACCCCTCTGTGACCGCATTTAACTCTCGGCATACAAGAGAGATACGCACTTGCGGAGTCGTATTTCGGATATGATTCCAGGTAAATGAATCCGCCAGATAAAAGAAAATGGTCCTCCAGTCGGTTCCGACCATTTCGTAGCGATGCCACTGATGAGCCGGAAGGATGACAACCTGACCCGATTCAATAGGCCGGCCCTTGCGCGGGGAGTCGGCCGTATAAAGAATCCCCTGTCCCTGGACCGAAAAGATCAGCACGTGGACCACAGGATCTTTGCGATAAACCTCACAGCGGCCCCGTAAATCGCATAAAGACGCCAAAACTACCTCACGATCCCGTATCGGCTTGGCATCCGGATGATTTAGGTGCAGTTGTCGGCGGTCCGATTCCGGGGCGACAATTAAACTGTCCGCAAGATATTTTAGACTTTTAACCATATCCGCA
>JAKJEN010000121.1:1780-7881 GCA_022705405.1 Planctomycetota bacterium
TGATTTTTATTAAGATACGGGCCTTTGATAAATAATATAGCCCATTTACAGGTATTTAATCAAGATAAAAATAAATCGTATTGAATACCTCTTCTTCTCAAAAACACCTAAATATTGCGATTCTCAAACATTACTTGCCTCAAAAAATATTCAAATAAGAGTAATAAATATGTTTTTGAGAGGAAATGCCATTCCTGTGCAAGCCCGATGATTCTAAAATTATAGCGGTAAGAGTCGGTTTTACTGAGGAGCAGGAATGAAGCGTCATATAAGATTTTCTGACAAGCAACGGCCATTATCCGGCAGCCAATCCTTTCGCATCATGGAAAAATCTCTATCTGCTATGAAAATGAGAGTTTGTGATATTCCATTCGACAACTATATTTTTGTAAAATAGACAATATCGTGCAACACATAAGGTTCTTACGGGAACGGAAACTGAATGAGGAGGTTGAACGATGAAGCGGATTGCTAAAACGGGGGTTTTGTTTGGTTTGTTTCTTCTTTTTTGTGCCGTCGCACCGGCAGACTTGATTTTGTATTATGATTTCGAGACGCCCGACCCTAACTTCGTTTATGACTTGTCTGAGTATGGCAATAACGGTCGGTTGGTTGCAGATACGGAAGCCGGCGATCCGGCCTTACCGCTGCCGGGACCGACAACCAAGCCCGACTGGATTGCCGGTGTCAGGGGCGACAGCGCCCTTCAGTTTTGCAAAGGCACGGATAACTATAACAGCGTTTGGATTACCAAAAGCGATTCTCTGGCCGATCTTGGCGGCAAGTGGGCCTTTAGTTTGTGGATCCGTCAAGACAGCCGGACTAAGACACCCGGAGGCAGCGGCGGATACTCAAGAGTGATTTCATGCCCCAATTATGAAATTGAATTGGGGTATCCCGATCCAAAATATGGGGATCTTGATTTCTTTTGGCCGTACGAAAATCCTCCGTTGCAGGTTGATATCGGCTCATCGTATATAGCTCTGGGCGGATCTTTAGGGCAGTGGTATCACATGGCGCTTGTCTATGACGGGACTGATTTGCGAAAGTATATCAACGGCCAATTAGTGGCCAACAGCGTCAAGCATATTCCCGATAACTTGATTCATGATGAATGGGGTACCGAGGGATGGGTTAATGGACGGTTAAAACTTGCCTGCCAGACCTGGCCTCACAAGGACTGGTTCATCGGCGCTCTGGACGATGTGGCGATTTGGTCCTATGGGTATCTGGATGCCGAAGCGGTTCAGGGTCTTTATGATGGAACCTATACGCCTCTTACGGTTCCATTTATTCCTGAACCGAGAAAAACTCCCGAAGCAAAGCCGGCTGGAAGCTTTCTGTTCAATGCCACGTTTATCAACGAATATCCGGAGGTTCGACTGCTCCCTGATGAATTTAGGAAACCGTGGACGCCCTGGAATTGGCTGATCGCCGACAATTCAGGACAGAAGGCCTACGGAATCCGGAATGTGTCTCTCTGGGATGAGGGAGATCCCAATATCATCAAGTATGCGGCCTTTGTGGCCCCCCAGGTAGAACTCTACCAAGTCGCCAATCCGGCGGCAGGGGCCTGGCGGCCGATTCGCGAGGGCATCCGCTATAACCTGAAGGCGTCTGTGGCCGGCTTGAATGCCGTGGGAAATCGGGTCGGTGTGCGATTCTACAAGTGTTCGCAAACAGATCCCAACGGCGTTCTGATTGCCGATCCGAATGAGACCAGCGCGGTCATCACAGCAAACCAGAAATGGGTCAATCTGTCCGCTTCGTACACCAGCGCCGCCGCAGATGACTATGCGTACTTCAAGGCCGTCGCTTATACCAAGGTGGAATCCGGGCCGTCAAATGATACCTGGGGATATTTTGACTCGATTGTGATTGAGGCCGATGCCCCGGTCACCTGTACCGGTGTGCGCAATCTGGGCTTGCTCAATCGGGCGGACTTTGATCTGACCTGTCGGGTCGATCTGGAAGATTTTGCCCAGGCGGCCGCCCGGTGGCAGCAGAGCAATTCCCCGGAACCCCGCGATTCCGCAACGGAATTATTAAGCAATTCGGACTTTTATCAGGATATTGCCCTGGTCCCCGGATTGGGCGATTCGGCGGCCGACGCTCCGAGCGGCTGGGCCTTTGTGCCCGATTCGGCCGACGTTTCCAAGGCCGGCCTGTGGAATGTGTCCAATGTGGGCCTTATCAACAGCCCCGGCTGGGGCGATTATCAGCCGGCAGGCGGAAGCGTGGCGGCCTATATCGACACGGAAACGACGCTTGAGCAGATTGCATCGACGCCGATAAGCAGCGGAACGAAATATTACCTGTCTGCCATGGTGGCCGGAACGCCCGCCGCCTACCAGAATATAATCCGCGTCACCTGGGAATATGTGGACAGCCCGACAACGCCGACCAATCCGGTTACGGTAGCGGTTCGTGATTTTGTGGCGCCGATCGATATTGTCTGGCGCAAACTGACGGCCGAATATACGGCGGCGCCTGCCGCGGCTGGAAAGTACTTCCGGGTCACCTGCCAAAATATTGAAACCGCTTCCGCGGAGACAGAAGACTGGGCTTTGATTGGGTATGTCTCCATCGACACCGTCAAGCCCGCCGAATGGCCCCGCATCAATCTGCTGACCAACGGTGATTTTGAGGATGTCAGCAACTTGTCTCCGACGGATCAGTTTGAACTTCTGGCTACCTACGATGGCTTTGTGGATCATACATCATTAAATCCGTCTGGATGGGCTCCGGGCTGGACCTATGGCAATGCCATGGGACAAGGATACGAGGCGGCGACCAGCAACGGCCTTCAGTGTATGCTCTGGGCTCCTCCCGGTCAGCCGATTCAGGGACGTATTACCGAATTGACCACAGCCGACCCGAGCCGCCATCTGACAGGCGGACGCATCAGCATCTGGCTGGAAGCCAATCAGCCGGATATATTTGGTCCCGGCACCCAGGGTCCTGTTTCTATGATTTATCAGAAGGTGGCTTCGCCGACAATTGAGCAGGGCAAGACGTATTATCTGGACTTTACGGCTTGCTCGTCCTGGAGCTGGGTCAACGACAATCCTGATAAGTGGCCTGCCAATGATCCCAATATTACCGTGGAACTGTACTGGGTCGCTCCCGGGCAAACGGACCTGACCGGAACCAAGGGAACGCAATGGGATTATATCACCCGGGCGATGACTTATATTGATAAGAATCTGGGAGCCACCGGCGGAAAATGGCAGATTGGGCAGACCCGTTTTACAGCCGATGCGGCCCAGGCAGGCAAGCATTTCTTTGTCCGGGCCTTTGGCTCTTTCCCATACGCGGTGTTTGAAGAAATCGTTCTCAGCGAGCAGCCCAGGCCGACCATTGGCGCTTATACCTGTTATGAACTGCGCGGCAAGTTCGGTGGAGGAATCACTGGGGATCTGGATGGCAATTGTGTAATCGGCGTAGGAGATCTTGAAAGGTTTGCTGTTGAATGGCTGGATTGTGTGGATCCGGCCGGATGTCCGTAACTAATATTTATAACCACTTTTTTGGAGGACAGAAAGATGAAGAAGATTGGATTGTGTTTGATGGTTTTGACGCTGAGTGTGGCGGTGCAGGCCAACCTGCGGGCGTATTGGACCTTTGACGAAGGATCCGGCAGCATTGCCTATGACGCTTCGGGCAACGGCAATCACGGGCTGTTGAAGGCCGATACCGAATACGGGGATCCAGCTCAGCCGCTGACGGGCACTACAAAACCCAATTGGATTGCGGGGGTCAGAGGCGCCGGAGCCCTGCAATTTTGCGCCGGCAGCAATAATTACAACAGCGTGTGGGTGGCCAAAAGCGATTCACTCAAAGACCTGATGAGCTCCTGGAGTTTCAGCATGTGGCTTCGGGAAGACAGCAAGGCTGTCACCCCCGGCGGCGGCGGATATGCTCGCGTGATTTCCTGTCCCAATTATGAAATCGAGTTAGGGGCTGCCAACTGGAACTACGACTATTTCTGGCCGTACGAAAACGGTCCTTTTCAGAAGGAGATTGGGGCCAATTTCGAAACCCTTGGCGAATGGTATCACATGGCTCTTACGTATGATGGTCAGTATCTGCGAAAGTATCTGAATGGAAATGTAGTTAGCAGCACACAGATCGTCGGTCAGGGACTCCTTAATCTCTGGGACAACGAAAACTGGAGTCAAGCGGTACTGAAACTCGGCTGCCAGGTATGGCCCTGCAAGGACTGGTTCCAGGGAGCCATGGACGATGTGGCAATTTGGGGCGATCAGTGTTTGACGGCTGCGGAGGTAATGGGGCTGTACAGCGGCGCTTTGACCCCTCTGGATATTCCGGAACCGGCTTCTCTGGCCCTGCTGGCAATGGGCGGACTGCTGCTCAGGAAGAAAAAATAAGGGCTTGAACTGATTATTTTACTTTTCGTAATAAAAAAAGAACGAAACTGCCGCACAAAAAGTAAAGAGGGGATGTTTCAGGTTTTGGAGATATCCCCTCTCTTTGAGAATTGTGTCAAAACAGCGAGTTCATGATGGCAGTTAAGGAGATTATTGTGAAGCGGAAAAATGGTTTCACACTGATTGAATTACTGGTCGTAATCGCGATCATCGCCCTTTTGCTGGGGGTGTTGATCCCGGCCCTTCAAAAGGCCAAAGAGATGGGCCGACGGGTTGTGTGTCTTTCTATAATCAAATCCTATGGAACCGCCAACATGATCTATGCCGAGCAGAATAACAGCTATGCGGTTCCCTTTTCTCAGGCCAGCACCCATGTCGGCCCCTTGGGCTATTGGGACGAGCGATGGCCGGAAAATATGGACTTTCGCAATTATCTGTCGCTTTCGGCCCGGGTAGAGATTAACGACGACGGTTGGGAAGATCCGTTTCTGCTTCCCGAAGAACTGATGTGCCCGGCTCAGCGTTATCCGAAAACCGAGGCCGATTTAAATGAAGTCAATGCGGCTCTGGGCTGGAAAATCCGATTCAGTTATGCATTGAACACAGAATTGTGGGCCAAAGGCAGCGCCAATGATCTGGTAAACTGGTATCCCAGCGACAAGAAGTATCGGGGTCACAAACTAACTCAAATGAAAAATCCTTCCGGTAAACTGATGTTCATTGATTCCAATTATTATCAGTCGCGGTATGAGCGATCTGACTATCGCCGTTATTGGGATCCCTTTGGCGATACCCTCAATGACAGAAACTGGGGCCAGATTGCCTATCGACACAGCGGTGGGGCGTCTGTCGCTTTTTTTGACGGCCATGCCGATTATTACAAGAAGGAAAAAGTCTTCAATACCAATAATCCCGTTCCTCTCACGAATATCAAGAACCGTTATCCGGACTCTCTCTGGGATGTCGAGTAAAGTCCGTCCATCGATCCGGCGTTTCTTGCGAAATCCTGGCGACGAGAAAACGATAACCGGAATTTCTGTTTTTTTCTTTTGTCGGGCGGTATAATTTCCGTTTAGAACCAGAATCCAGACAGGAAAAGGAGATTCTTCATGGATGCAGCCAATCGCACGAACCTTCTGACAGGAGCCGTCCTTTTTCTTTTTTCCATTTCGCTTCTTCCGGCGGCGGCTACGCGCGATCTGTATTACGCGCACAAAGCGGTCGCAGATGAGTACGGGGTCATCGCCCCCTGGCAGGGCGGCCAGAATGGGCCGCTGGATACCCGGTTGCGGATTGCTGTGGAAGTCCTCAAGCGATATCCCTGGGTCAGCCGCGAAAAAGCCGTGATGGCGGCCCCTGATTTTGTCTATAACTCCCACTGGAGCATTAAGGAGGACGGAACAATCCTGATTCCCCCGACCAACGACTGGATGTGCGGAGATCTGAGCCAGCGGGCCTGGAGCATCATTCGCGGTCTGACCGCCTATTATCAGTACAGCAGCGATCCGATCGCCTTTGTTTATATCCCTCTGACGGCCGAGTATATCCTGGATTATGCCCAGACCAGCGAAGATCATGACTGGCCGGGATTTCCCATCGCCACCCCCACCAGCGGAAAGGCCTACGGCAAGTGTATTCAGGACGCCCGCACGCAGCTGGATTTGTGTGCGATTGTCGGCACAGAGATTCTGCGGGCCTATAAACTGACCG
>JAKJEN010000122.1:0-302 GCA_022705405.1 Planctomycetota bacterium
CCAGATTAGCCGAATCATAATACAAACTGGAAATCGGATATTCTCCTCCCGGATGGGTCATCGCATGATGATCCATCGGCAAATGGTGACGAATATACTCCCGAATGGCTTGTGCCTTGCTTTCTGAGATGCGGTATTTCAGTTCAAATCGGCAGGCCAGCAGATCGCCCTTACGAGAGGGAGCGAATAAGGCCAAATCTGTTTGGCTTTTTGGGATCGTCCGGACTGCCGTCTGACGCGGTTTGTTTACTTCCTGAATGATACGGGGAAGAGAAGAAGAGATGGACCTGTGATCAGGATCG
>JAKJEN010000122.1:312-7775 GCA_022705405.1 Planctomycetota bacterium
TGGTCGTGCAGTTGTGCCTTTTTCGGCCTGCGTTTTACCAGGCCGTACTCCTGTGCGTTTTTCTTAAATTGGTTGATCAGCCCCGTAATCATCACTTCAAATTACACACAGAAATAAACTTGTTCTCCTTGAATTAAAACACGACAAATTATTTCCACTTCATATCGAACCTGTCCCCCAGAAAATCCCCCTGTGAATCTGAATAATTTTACCCCCCTGTCCAATCTGACGAGGATCTCTGCTACGGAACGTAAACCTCACTATCTCCTAAAAAAAGCCGATTTTTAACATAATTCTGAAACAATTATAATCAATTCCGAATCAAAATTCCATAGATATTTGTTAGAAATAATGATATATTTATTACTCCATATTTACATGTTTTAGATATTATTTAACGTGTAATATATCCGAGATCTTACTTTTTATTCATTTCAAACTTAAATGTATAAAGATTATATAGTTAAGTGCAGCTAAAACAGGAGGTTACAACGGTTTCCGGAGAATTCGATGCCTTTTAAGGAGATTTTTACTGATTCCACCGCCGACCGCGTCGGCGGCAGCGACCGCGTCCCGAGCCCGGCTGGCTAAATCGGCCAAACATCGGCGGGCTGACCTCCACCCTGCCTCCTTCAATCACCAGCGCCTTGCCGTTGATGAGGGCATCGGCGATCTTTCGATGGGCCAGGTCGAGAATTCGCCCGAACGTCTGACGTGAGATATTCATTTGCTCGGCTGCCTGCTCGTGCAAAAGTTTCTCCAGATCTGCCAGACGAATGGCCTCCCACTCATCCTCTGTCAGATTCACATGCTCCAGCATCGATTGCGGAACCCCCTGGGGCTTATAGACCCGACAGGGCGGCAGTCCGCCGATGCGTCTAAAATGTTGCGGGCGCGGCATACCGGCTCCTAATGATCACAGACATTTTGTCCGCATTTCAACTGGCCGCTTACGTATAACTGTACCAGTTCCCGCGGTTCTTTATCCGGCGCTCCGACGATGACGTCGATATTCTTTTCGCGGAAAAGAGATTGAGCGCGCTGCCCCATGCCGCCGGCAATGACGGTTTGCACATTCATTTCCGCCAGCCACTGCGGCAGAACGCCCGGCTCATGAGGGGGCGGGGTCAGAGTTTCTGTTTTGGTGATCTGCCTGCTGTCCGGATCGACATGGACAACGGAAAATTGCCCGCAATGTCCAAAATGCGCACAGAGCCGGCCATTGCTTGTAGGAATCGCAAATTTCATACCTTTACTCCCTTCGGGTTTTGGTTGTTCATCTTTCAATTTCTGCAAAATTGTTTCAAAACAGGCCGCCAGCGCCTGGGCCGTCGGATGCTGCGGACAAAACTGTACTATCGGCTTTCCCGTATCGCCGGTGCGTGCCAGTTCCGGATCCATCGGCACTCCGCCCAAAATTGGAATCTCAAACTCCTCAGCCAGCCATTGACATCCGCCGCGGCTGAACACATCGATCTTTTTTCCGCAATGCGAACAGATCAGCCCGTTCATATTCTCAATCAGTCCCAGCACAGGAATCTTTAACTGACGACAAAAAGACAGACATTTGCGCACATCCAGCAGCGAGATTTCCTGGGGCGTTGTCACCACAACGGCGCAAAGGGATCCTTCCAGCATCTGGGCCACTGAGAGCGCCTCGTCGCCGGTACCCGGCGGACAGTCCACTACCAGAATATCCAGATCGGACCAGCAGACCCCCCGGATGCATTGCTCCAGAAAACCGTGCTTGGCCGGACCGCGCCAAATGACCGGCGTATCCGGCCCATCCAGCATAAATCCAATACTCATCACCTTCAGATTCGGCATATATTCGGCCGGACGGATAGCTCCCTCCATCTGAAAAAGTTTGCACTCTTCCATCTTCAGCAGTTTGGGGACGCTTGGCCCATGCAGATCCACATCCAGCAAACCGGCGGATTGGCCCTGCAGAGCCAGCCAGACGGCCAAATTGGCCGCTACGCTGCTTTTGCCGACCCCGCCCTTGCCGCTGATGACCAGAAGGGTCTTGTGAATTCGATTTGCGCCTTCTTCTTTTTGTCCGCAACTTTCGTTTTTCAATAGACTGATTCCTTTGCAAGCGATTTCTGAATAAGTTCCCACAGTCGGCTTATTGCCTGAACCGCCGGACTGTTGTTTTGATATTCGATAATGCTCTGGGCCTGGATTTGCGCAGCCGTAATTGAGGGATCATACGGAATTTCAATCGGCTTGGACAGACTTTTCTTTTTCGCCAAATCCCGGATCTGACTTGCTGCTTGCGGGTTGATGTCGGCCTTATTAATGCAGACGGCTGTCGGAATCTTAAAATGATGGGTCAGATCCAAAACCCGCATCAGGTCGTGGCAGCCCGACTGGGTCGGCTCAGTCACGATCAGCGCCAGATCCGCCCCCGTCAGGGAGGCAATGACCGGACAGCCGATTCCGGGGGAGCCGTCAGACAAAATCCAGTCCAGGTGTCTTTCTTCGGCGAGTTGTCGGGCCTCTTTGCGGATCAGCGTCACCAGTTTGCCGCTGTTTTCCTGAGCGATGCCTAACTGGGCATGGGCCATCGGTCCAAAACGGGTTTGGGAGAGAAACCAGCGTCCGTTGACGGCATCGACAAAATCAATCGCTGCGGCCGGACAAAACTCCACGCAGACCCTGCACCCTTCACAGAAGGTCTCTTTCACACGAAATATCTTTTTGTATTCCACCGGCTCAATCGCCTCAAACCGGCACAGGGAAAAACAGCGTCCGCAGCCCCGGCATTTCAGCGGCTGGATGCGGGCCTGGCGGCCGCCGATAAAATCCTGTTCCTGCAGAACCGTCGGAGAGACGATCAGATGCAGGTCGGCGGCATCCACATCGCAGTCGGCCAGCACGCACCGAGGGGCAGCCAGCGTCGCAAGGGCCGCAGTGATGCTGGTCTTGCCCGTGCCGCCCTTGCCGCTGATAATCACGATCTCTTTCAAAACATCCTCAACTTTCTTAAAACGTCAAGATACAATCGGCCGACCGAGGGTAGTTAAATACAATCCGGATTTTTATAGCGCGGATCCTTCATTCCGGCTGCTTTTTAATTCCCTTGATTATGTACAGGCCGGCCTGTGTCTGTTCCCTGCTTGGGTAGACCTCTGCGTTTTGTATCCCCAAAAAATATTCGGTTTCAACCAGAAAATACCGACGGATGACTTCTTCAATCTCTTTCTGATTTGTGTGTCTGATTCGGTTAACATACGAATCCGGGTCTTTGATTTTTTCTCTGAAGAAATTTGATTTCGTATTTAAAAGCATAACCAGAAGTTTGCCGTTGGGACGGAGAATACGGGCGGTTTCTGCAATTGCCTGCGGATACTTTTCAATAAACTGAAGAGAAGCGGTATAAAGAACCGCATCAAAACTGCCATCGTCAAAACCGGTTTTTTCCGCCGATCCGGCAACGGTTCTGAGGGTATCGGGCGCCTGGTCGAGGGCCTCTTTGGAAACGTCCAGTCCGGTTACGGAAAAGCCGTATTCAGCCAGCTTCGCTTCTATATGCGCAGGCCCGCAGCCGATGCTGAGGATCTCCTTGCAGTCTTTTATAAAATCCAGAATATAGTCTGTTTCGGCTTTGAATACCTTCTGCCAAAACTCCGACTTGCATGACTGGATATACGATTTCATAGCGGGCCTAACCTGCATCAATCAGAAAAACTTTTCCCGCCACCATAAAAAGTGGCCCCATGGATTGTCCAATTTACTGCGGTCCTCCTGCGGTACGCCCGGCCAGGAGTTGATATCCTTCAGCAGAAGATCGCACGGCGTATCAAAGGCCAGCAGTTCATACGCGCATTTGACCAAAATAAAGCGCTGGTTGGCCTCAGCCGTATTGCCGTTATGATCCGGATGATATTTGATGGATGCCTCTTTGTAGGCCTTTTTCAGGGTCTGGCTGTCGGCCGTCTCGCTGACGCCAAGAATAAGGGCGGCCGCCTTCCGCGCTTCCAGATCTTTGTTTATTTTGTCCATAAAATCCGGATCGTGTTTCATCGGCCGCTTCCTCTGCTTTGTATGGATTCATACAACTGTAAAAACATCGGCTCATAATGCGGCAACGCTTCAATCATCATTTCGCCCCGCGAGTAGCTTTCGGCAATCTTACGGTCGTCGGGTATTTGAAGAAGGATATCGATATTTTCCTCCCGGCAGTACTGCACAACCCGGTCGTCTCCAATATCGCTGCGGTTGATCGCCACACCAAACGGCAGACCCAACTGTCGAACCATGCCGACGGCCAGCTTCAGATCATGCAGGCCAAACGGCGTCGGTTCGGTCGCCAGCAGCATAAAATCGACATCTCGAGCCGCGGCGATAACCGGACAGGAGGTGCCCGGCGGAGCGTCCAGAATGCGTATTGCATCGGCCCGGGATCGCTTGCGAGTTTGTCGGATAACCGTCGGCGTTCGAACGCTGCCGATCTGCAGCAGGCCCTGCACACAGTCCACCGCTCCGGCCATTCCCTGTTCAACAACTCCGACTTCTAATTGTTTTGCCGTAATGGCCTCGGTCGGGCAAATCTGAATACATCCGCCGCAGGAATGGCAGAGGGCTTCAAAGGTCAAAACCTGTTTGCCCAGCGATACGATGGCCCCGTACTGGCAAAGTTGACCGCACTTGCCGCAGCCGATGCACTTGTCCAAATTCACCTGGGGTACTTCAACAAGGACCGGTTCCTTTGACTGAAAAGACGGCTTGAGGAAAATAGCCCCGTTGGGTTCTTCCACATCACAGTCCATATATTGCACGCGCCGTCCGCTTTTGGACAGCGCCCAGGCAAGGTTGACTGCGATCGTGGTTTTTCCGGTTCCGCCTTTGCCGCTGGCCACCGCAATAGACGGAAAGGGTTTCATTGCCGCCGGTCCATCCCGCTGTGTGCGTCGGAGCTGGCCTGGACATCGGCTGTCAGCCGGCCGGCCTTGAACGCCTCTGCCGCCTGTCTGACCGAACCGGAAACGCCGCTATAGACCGTCACACCGCCGGCCTGAAGGGTCTGGAAGGCGTTGGGCCCGCAGTTTCCGGTCAGTACGGCCTCGGCTCCGGCATCGATGACTTGCTTGGCCGCCTGAATCCCGACCCCTCCGCCGAGGGAGAGGGCCTGGTTGGCAAGTACCTCAAACGACATCGATTCCGGATCGACCAGCAGAAAATATGCCGCCCGTCCAAATCGGGGATCGACCGTCGCATCCAGGGTTTGGCCCTGGGACGTGATACAGATTTTCATAGGTTGTCTCGCTTTCCGGTTATTGTTTTTTTGGCGACTGCAGCTGATCGATCCGCTGCTGAATCTGCTGAAGATTCTGCTGCATCTGTTCGGACTGGGCCTTGAGCATCTCCAGTTCGTCCTGCTCGGTCATGGGTTGTCCGGCCGCATAAGCGCCCATACCCCATCCGGGCCTTACCCACCCCGGCAGACCGGTCGCCCAAAACCAGTTTCGGCGGCCTCGACCGCCTCGGCCCATCCCCCAGCCCATACCGCGACCCATTCCGCGGCCCATTCCATAACCAAAACCCGGATTGGCATACCCGGGCATCCCAAACCCGGCGCAGTATCCTGCGCCTCGCCCTGTCATCGGGCCTTGTCCCATCGGACCTGTTCTGTCTCCGCCTGGCATGGCCTATTCCTTTCCTTGAAAAAACGTCATTTTGTTTTTACGATACGTTCCAAACAATCAGATCGGCGCAGTA
The DNA here is from genome assembly GCA_022705405.1 of Planctomycetota bacterium. Taxonomy (GTDB): domain Bacteria; phylum Planctomycetota; class Phycisphaerae; order Sedimentisphaerales; family Anaerohalosphaeraceae; genus JAHDQI01. Next base: position 6,037 of record JAKJEN010000122.1, read on the forward strand.
CGAATGTGCCGACCGGTTTTCCGATATGGCCGGCCACCACCGGACACTTGGCCTGAAAGAGAAAAAATAGATTGGCCGCTGTTTCATTGAGCGTCTCAAAATTGCCCTGACCTTTGGCGATAATCAGATCAGCCGATTCAAAAGCCGCGCGAAAGACCGGACTGCATTCTTCCAGAACCGTTCCCGGAGCATTGCTGCCGTTGTCGATCACTCGCACAATTTCTGTCAGACCCGCCTGAACCGCGTCCTCCATCGTAGCGTCATTGATGATCGGTGAACCTTTGACCACAAAGACGACTTTCTCCAAAGGCATCAATTCTAAAAGAAGCCGGTCAAATACAATCTCGCCGGCGTTATCGCCCAGATAAAGGATCGAGCGGGCGTTGTGAATCTCCTGACCAAGCCGTTCCAGGGTCGATCGATCAAGCGGCTGATCCAGGGCCTGATCAATCGTATCCTGCACCTTTTGCATGCAAAGCGCTCCGTCTACGCCAAAGTCGATGATGTTGCCTGCGATGGCCAGCAGCACAGCCGCCCGGAAGGGATCATCCGCCATCCGCACTCGAAGCTGGAGCTCATTAAACCATTGCAGGGCCAGTTGATTGTACTGCCGTTTGATTTTCTGATAGGGATCGGGCGTTTCGGTCAGTTCCCGAATCAATTGATGCACCCGTCGGCCCATCACCGGAGGCGGAACATTCAGATCCATCTCGGCGGTCATCTTCAAAACCCGACGGATCGTCTCTTCATGCAGAGCCGGATCGTCGGTCGTCATCCGAACCGCCTCAAGGGCCTGCCGTAAAAAACAAGGCATACAATCTACTGTACTTTTCATGCAGTCTCCTGTTGCTTATTCATGCTTTGTGCCTCTTTCTATTATTGGCATATGCTCATAATGGTTCAAGAAAAAATTTGAAAATTTTGTTAAAAATATGAAAAAACGAAATATAAATGCAAGTATTCCTACTCTAATATGCGGTTTAATATCTTTAAAATATGCGAAATTAACCCTGAAAATAAGGTTTTTTAAAAAAAGTCACAGAAAGCTGAGTTGGAAACTACAATATACTTGGAACAGGCATAGATTTACCGGCTCTGCTTTGTCCACGCTTCCTGACGGGTTCCTTCATAAGTGGTCAAAACATACTCAAGAATCTGCTCAGATCGCGGTTCCATCTGAAGGGTGTATTTGACGGTATCCACATCCACCTTTTCAAACGCCTTTTTGGCCGGTCCGCGATTTTCAAGATTCCAGTATGAAGTCGAGAAATTCCGCTTTATCTCCAGTTTGATCGGCAGATTGCGGGTGTTTTTGATCTCGATGCGAAAATGCTGGATTTGATCCCACCCATTGATATTTCCGCGCTCATCAAAACAGTAATTGTCCGTCCGATATTCCATCAGTTTAGGTTCCACCAGCACATTGGCCGCAGGCCCCAGATTCAGCTGTACCTCTTCGCCGACGGGAATGTACTTAAACGCAGACTGGCCCTCATAGGACAGATGGCCTTGCCGATCGACGGATCGATAGACCCTGAGCATGCCGCCGGGGATGGGCGTTTGGCCCAGTTTGTGTTCCCCGTCATTTTTAAAACTCAGATAACGCACGACATCCGGGCCGTACATCTCCTCTTCAAACTTATATAGATTGACCACCGGAATTTGATCGGCATCAAAACTGGGCAGCCGTTTGGACCACTGATTCGGGATCGTTTCGGTTCCCTCGATTGTGTAAAGGA
>JAKJEN010000123.1:0-275 GCA_022705405.1 Planctomycetota bacterium
TTATTCCGGCATAGAGCAGGAAAAAATACTCTATCAATTGCAGGAGGACACCGGCTATCCAACCCCAAAAGTGGATTGTCGGGGGGCCTGTTTTCGGGACAATAAGATCCTGCTGGTTCGAGAATCCGCCGACGGCGGATGGACCCTGCCGGGCGGCTGGTGCGATACAGGGATGACCGCCAGTGAAAATTGCATACGGGAGATCCGGGAGGAATCGGGCTTTGAGACGCGGGTAGTCCGGCTGCTGGCTGTTTATGACCGTGACCGACGAGGAC
>JAKJEN010000123.1:297-7704 GCA_022705405.1 Planctomycetota bacterium
TCCGCCGTATCCATTCAGTATTTATAAATTATTTTTTCTGTGCGAAATTATCGGCGGCCAGGCACAAACCAGTCACGAAACCCTGGACGTGGCCTTTTTCGGAGAAAATGAGATCCCTCCGTTATCGCTGGGGCGCACACTGCCATCGGAGATTAAACGGTTTTTTGAACAATATCGAAACCCCGCCCTTCCTGTTGATTTTGACTGACTTTTGTTGCAAGCGTTAAAAAAACTATCAGCGCGTTTCGATAAAACCCGCTATCATCATGGGGCGGAGATAAAATCGAGCACAGCCCTGCCGTACCTGTCCCAAATTTGCTCCTGAGTCAGGGCGGTATCTTCGGCTGTCATCTCCAATGTAATTATGGGGATTTTTCGCGTTTCTCCGGCCCAGGAGCCAAGCGACCCAGGCAACGCGCCGACCTTCCGTACAGGCAGATCGCACCAAAGGGCCATTCGAGATGCAAGGATTCGCGCCGGACCGTCGTAGTCGATACAGCCGTAGGGTTGATGGATGCTGAGAATCCTCTCGGGATTTTCGTTTTCGATCAGATCATAAAGCGCCATAGATTCGGGCTCAGACAACGCCATAAGTCCAAAACGTGACGTATCCTGTCGATTATCGGCAGGAAAGTTTCTGTTCAGATCGACTCGATTGACATTATCGCGGGTGCCGGCCGACAGACCGTCCGGATTGGCAATAGGAATCAGCAGTATCACGCGGTTGGAATACAGAGTCCGATGGCTGCTCAGATACTGGCGAAGGGCCTCTGCCAGGACATAGCTGGCCGGCTCGTTGCCGTGAATGGCGGCCAGTATCAAAATACGCGGACCCGCATAGCCAAACTGGATGCAGTCAATCGAACGGCCCTGAACGGAAGAGCCGATCTGGCGGACACTAACCGCAGGCGGAGTGATAATCTGCGGCGCATAGCGATCCGCCGGCATGCTGCAGCCGCCGACAAATACAGACAGCAACCCTGCAATTGCAGTTATTGCCGGAAAAATGGGCTTATGTTTGAGAAAAACAAAACGCATCGTTAAATTTAAAAAAACTCAGGCCCGATTAAAACTATTTTATGGAATCAACCGTATATCCCTATAAGATACCATAAGATGTATCGGATTGCTTGTCAAAGGATATTGAAAAAAACCAGTTGGAAAGGAGTCAGCCAATGTATAGAAAGATAATTTTGGCCTTATCTGCGGCCTTTGTGGTTTTTGGATTGTCTTTGGCGACCGGATGTAAAGAAAACACAGATCCGAGCGAAACGAAATCCGCAGAACCAAAGCAATCTGCACAGGTTCATCCCGCCTCCCCTGCCGCAGATCTGAAAGCGAAGGAGCATACCGGCGAACTTGAAAAAGACCTGGTCACAGCCCCTGATTTTACTCTGCCCGACCAAAACGGCAAAGAAGTGAAGTTATCAGATCTGATTGGAAAAAAGATTGTCGTTCTCGAATGGGCCAACTGGGACTGCCCTTTTGTCAAATGGCACTACAATGAAAAAACCTTTGCCCATTTGATTGATAAATATGCCGAATATGACAATATAGTCTGGCTGACGATCAACAGCACCCATTACGCCAGCAGGCAAGACAATCTGTCCTGGGCCAAACAGCACAACCTGAACCATTCGATTCTGGCCGACCCGTCCGGCGCAGTGGGCCGCTTATACGGCGCCACCAATACCCCGCAACTGGTTATTATTGACATGCAGGGACATATTGCTTACGAGGGATCTATCGATAACGCGCCGATGGGCAAAACCCCGCAAGATACGGCGTTTGTCAATTATGTGGATCAGGCGCTGACAGAACTGACCGCCGGCAAGCCAATTACGACCCCTCGGACCAAACCTTACGGCTGTACAGTCAAATATTCCTCGCCATAAAATGTCGAAGCCGTTTGGAATCGGCGGAGAAGTTTTGTCCTTGAACTTTACTCAACCGCCGGTTATCGTCATTGTATATGACGATACTGGCGGTTTCTATTTCGGCCGGAACCCCGGAACAGGTCCGACAACGAATTGAGCAGGCCGTGCAGGAGGGGGCCGGCGCGATAGAGCTGCGCACAGATTTTTTACAGCCGCTTGAGCCATCGGTTGTTTCCGAACTGGTTCACGTTGCACATTCTAAAAAAATACCGGCGATCGTCACATGCAGGGATTCTGCCCAGGGCGGCGCCGGCAACTGGCCTGAGGAAAAACGCATCGACATCTTAGAAGCGGCCCTGGACGCAGGAGTTTCGTTTGTAGATTGTGAGTTCAGCCGTTATGTTCTCAATTCCGTCCGCTCTCGTCTGCGCTTGGCGCTTCAGCGAAATCCAAAAGCCCGGCTGATTCTTTCAGCCCATGATTTTTCAGGTCCGTTTGAAGATCTGACCGGCCTGTACGAATCGATTGTAACGGTCTGCCCTGAGGCAATTCCCAAACTGGTTTATACGGCTCGGCATATTAATGACTGCTTTGAGGGGCTGGATCTGCTCCATGACAGCAACCGAGATGTCATTGTGCTGGCGATGGGCGAGGCGGGAATGATTACCCGAATTCTGACCGCCAAAGCGGGCGGGTTTTTAACATTTGCCTGTCTGAGTCATCAGGAAGCAACTGCCCCCGGACAGGCGACGGCGGAACGGATGAAAAAGCTTTATCGATGGGATCAGATTAACAATCAGACGCAGATATATGGAATTCTCGGCAATCCGGTGGCGCATTCGCTCAGTCCGGCGATTTATAACGACTGTTTTGAATCCGCCGGACTCAAAGCCCTGTACCTGCCGTTTTTGCTCGAAGGCGGACAGTCCGAATTTGAAACTTTTATGCATCAGATTTTAAGTCGCCCCTGGCTGCACGTTCGAGGGCTGAGCGTAACGCTTCCGCATAAAACGCATGCCCTTGAGTTTACACATCGCAAAGGCAGTTTTCTGGACAACCTGCCGGAAAGCATTGGGGCGGTCAATACGCTCAAGATCGGTTTTAATGGACTTGTCAGCGGATACAATACGGATTGCGCCGGAGCCATAGATGCCCTGACTGAAACGCTGGGAATCGGCAGACACGGCCTGCACAATCGAAGGGCTGCGGTAATTGGAGCGGGCGGAGCGGGGCGCGCTGTTGCGGCAGGACTGAATTTATAACCGCACCCTTCGCAAGGCCCAGTCTTTGGCCCGTGAATTCCGATGCCAGGCCGCTTCGCTGGAAGAGATCAAAAATACGGACGCCGAAATTCTGATAAACTGCACGAGCATCGGGATGCATCCTCACACAGACAGTTCTCCGGTACCGCCGGAGATATGGGGGCCAGACAAGGTCGCCTTTGATACGGTTTACAATCCGCTGAAGACTCGATTTTTACAGGAGGCCCAGGCCGCCGGCGCTCAACTCGTGACCGGCGCAGAGATGTTTATCCGGCAGGCCGCGGCTCAGTACCGTCTTCTGGTCGGAGCTGAACCGGATGAAAAGCAAATCCGCCGGATTGTTTTGGATTGCCTTACCAAGGATTAAAAGAGTATAATCCCCGCCACGACGGTAAACCGAGAGAGCGGCTGTGTTTTTAATTTGATTAATGAGGAAATACTATGGCAAAAACGTCCGCAGAAAAAGTGGTTCTGGCATACAGCGGGGGGCTGGATACAAGCGTCATCCTGCCCTGGCTGAAGGAAACCTATGGATACCAGGTGGTGGCGTTTGCCGCCGAATTGGGACAGGGCGACGAGCTCAAAGGAATCCAGAAGAAAGCTCTGACCACCGGCGCCGTACAGTGCATTATTCGAGACCTGCGAAAGGAATTTGTAGAGGACTTTCTGTGGCCGATGCTCAAATCCGGGGCTATCTATGAAAACGGTTATCTCCTTGGGACCAGCATTGCCCGTCCGCTGATCGCCAAGCATCAGGTGGAAATAGCCCATAAAACCGGGGCCTCGGCCGTAGCCCATGGGGCCACCGGCAAAGGCAATGACCAGGTGCGGTTTGAACTGACCTATATGGCCCTGGATCCGGCCCTGAAAATAGTGGCCCCCTGGAAAGATCCGAATTTTACCCTGACCAGCCGCGAGGCGGCAGTGGAATATGCCAAAAAACATAAAGTTCCCATTGATCAAACGAAGAAAAAAATCTATTCAAGAGACCGCAATCTCTGGCATATCAGCCACGAAGGCGCAGACCTGGAAGATCCGTGGAACCAGCCGCAGGACCATCTGTTTGTAATTTCACGACCTGTTTCAAAAACACCAAACCGGCCGACGTATGTAGAAATCGGATTTAAAGAAGGGACGCCTGTCAAGTTGGACGGCCGGGCTATACCAGGGGTCAAACTCATCGAGACGCTCAACCAAATCGGGGGACTTCATGGCGTAGGCCAGGTCGATCTGGTTGAAAATCGGCTGGTAGGTATGAAATCCAGAGGCGTTTATGAAACCCCCGGCGGTACCATTTTGACCACAGCGCATCGGGCCCTCGAAATGCTGACCCTGGATCGGGATACCATGCACTATAAGCAGCAGGCGGCTTTGAAATATGCCGAACTGGTTTATTACGGCCAATGGTTTTCTGCCTTGCGGCAATCTCTGGATGCCTTCATCAATGTGACGCAGCAGACGGTCACCGGGACAGTTCGGCTCAAACTATTCAAAGGGCAGGCCACGCTGGCCGGAGTAAAAAGCCCAAAAAGTCTGTACAATCCCAAACTGGCCAGTTTTACCATGGGCCAGGAATATAATTCGACCGATGCAACCGGCTTTATTCGGCTTTTTGGTCTTCCGATGAAGGTCTCCGGGATAATCAGCCGGCAGGGAGAAAAAACGCCCTCCGGAAAACGTAAATAGCGGACGAACAACCCAAACACGAGGGAGCGCCTATGACGCCGGAATGGATTTGGCTGGCTTTTTTATTTGCCTTTGGGGCCTGTGTGGGCAGTTTCCTCAATGTTGTAATTTATCGACTCCCCAAGGATAAATCGATTATCTGGCCGCCGTCGTCTTGTCCCCGCTGCCAAATGCGGATCGCGTTTTATGACAATATTCCGCTGATTTCATGGTTTGTTTTACGAGGCCGCTGTCGAAACTGCCGCACGCCTATTTCGCCTCGTTATGTATTGATTGAACTGGTTACCGCTGTTCTCTTTGTCGGGATCTATCTTTGGTTTTTCATGTGGGAGTGTCGCCGGACTGAACTGGAGGGAACCGATTCAATATCGCGTTTTTTCTTTTCCGGCGGCTGGCTGATTTATCTGAATATAATGGTACTGACCGCCGCATTTTTGGCGGCTTCTGCGATTGATCTGGAGTTATGGCTGATCCCGCTTTCACTGTGTTGGCTTGTCACGGCTGTTGGTATGCTGACTTCTTGCTTTGCCCCCTGGATTCTCCATTTTACACAAGATCACACGGTTGTCCTCTTTCCCCATGTGTCGCCCAAATGGGCCGCGATATCCTCCGGTGCAGCCATAGGACTGATGATTGCTCTGGCGGGCCTGAAAAAAGGTTGGATTAAAGGCAGTTATGATTGCCCGGAACAACCAAGCCAAAATACAGAAGTAGGAGACAAATGCAATCCAGATGTAAAAGAGCCGGAATTTGAAGACCGCAAAGAAATTTTCAAAGAGATCTTGTTTCTTATGCCGGTTATCGCCGGGGCGCTGATTGGTTATTTTTTAATGAAAAATGAGGGCTTGCTCGAACGGTGGTCAAATTTTACACAACTACCTACTATTTCAGGACTTACAAGTTCTTTGACGGGCTATCTTGCCGGCTGTGCTGTCGTCTGGGCAACGCGTATCTTTGGAACGTTATTGTTCGGCAAAGAGGCAATGGGATTGGGAGATGTGCATTTAATGGGCGCAGCGGGAGCGGTCATTGGGCCGGGGTGGGTGGTCCTGGCTTTTTTCATCGCCCCCTTCTTCGGCCTGACCTGGGCGCTTTATCAGTTTTTTGCAAAAAAAACTCATCAAATTCCATACGGTCCGTTCTTGTCATTGGCGGTCCTGACGGTTATACTCTTTCAGGATCAAATTTATGCGTATCTGACTGTTTTTTACGGAATATAAAAAAACGGAATCGCACAGGAAGCGAAAGGAAGGTAGGTTATGCAGAAAAAAGCACGAATGGTTTTCAAAGTCCTGCCGCTCATTGCGGCTGCGGCGCTGTTGAGCGGCTGTACGAACTGGGAGAAAAAATACAAAGCCCTCGATGTAGAGCATCAGAACCTCAAGGGGCTGTATGAAAACTGCGTCGCTTCGCTGGACAGTTCATCGGCCAGGCAGGCCGAACTGAGCCAGCAGCTCAGCCAGAGTCAAATGACGATCGAACAGCTGCAGAAACAAAAAGGCACTACCGCGGACAAGACCGGATTCCAGGTAGGCGAGGTCAGTGTGGACGAGAAGGCAGGGACAATCACAGTGACTCTGGAAAACACAATCCTGTTTGCCTCCGGCAGCGCTAAGCTCAAAGGAGCTACCAGCTCCGAACTGGATCACATATACAGCGTCATCCGACAGCGCTACTCGGGGCGGCAGATCGACGTAGTCGGCCATACCGATACCGATCCGATCCGCAAGACCAAAAATCAATGGCAGGATAACTGGGACCTGTCTGCCGGACGAGCGCTGACTGTGCTTCGTTATCTGACAAGCAAGGGAATGCCGGCCGATCAAATTCGTGCCGTAGCATGCGGAGAAAGCCGACCGGTCGCTTCCAATGCCAGCGCAGCCGGAAAAGCCAAAAACAGACGAGTGGAAATTGTTGTCCACATGCGGTAAGCAAGCGATTCTGATTTTTTTACGGTGAGTCTAAAAAGCCGACGGCCTGCAGAGCGCCGTCGGCTTTTATTGTTATTGTGACAGCGCCCTGCACAGGGGTGTACCAGTTTGTGCCCTGTTCATCCAAGTCCGCCGTATTTTTAAGTCGATTAGCAGCGCAGCTGACTACCCGAATTTTTGAATCCAGCCCCCGAATAAACCCCGGCAAAATATTATTACGCGATCCATGATGCGGCAGCAGCAGTACATCGGCTTTCAGGTCGGGATATCGCTTTAACAACTCTGTCTGTGCATAATCCTCTATATCGCCGCATAATAAGACGGTTCTTCCTGCAAATTCAAGAAGAATCGCCTCCGAATTATCGTTATCGCTGACGGATTTGTCGGCGGCATTTTTTTCATCGGGCCACAGATGTTTTATACGCACAGTCCCACAGGCAAAATCCATACCCACTGTAGAGGTCGGCGACCCCTCTGACTGAAAGATCGAAAGCATCTGCCGAGCGGACGGAGAGATCTCTGCCCGCCTGAGAAATCCGGGGTTGACATAGATTGAATGGACCGGAACCGATGCCAAAACCTCTGGCAGACCATTGTAGTGATCCAGATCTCCGTGACTGAGTATAACGGTATCCAAAGAGCCAATCCCGC
>JAKJEN010000124.1:0-362 GCA_022705405.1 Planctomycetota bacterium
AACGCAGATGGCATTCTGATCGGTCCGGGTGTCCCGGTATCCAGCCCATGCGATAAAGTCCTGATCGAACTGAGCAACGGAGGAATTTTCCATGTTTATGCAACGGAAACGGAGTTTTTGGATCTCGTCTTTTTGAGGAATTACATAATATTCCTTGACATACGCACGGAGAAAATTGCTCCGGCTGAGTTCAGAAACCATAGTCCAGCCGCTGGAGGTGCCAAGGACCATTTCATTGACCAGAAAATCATTCACGGGGCGATAGCTTCCTTTAATCAGTCGGGTCATGCCGGGAGTAAAATCGGCCATCAAACCATGGACTCTTCCGTTTTCTATCAGACAAAGCCAGTTTACATCTCTGC
>JAKJEN010000124.1:372-7672 GCA_022705405.1 Planctomycetota bacterium
GCTCCGGGGATTGGCCTTTCCAGGGCAGATCCTGAATCGCCCCTTTCCATCGTATTGATGCCTTTTCGTTTTCCGCAGCCGGCATGAATTTGGCTAGGGCGAGATATCCGTTTTGATAGGTATTCGTAAGCGCCTGCACTTCGATCTGTACTTCCACACTCGAGGGAGGGGCAATTAGATAGGTCACATCTACACGATATGTATTGCCTTTTTTGATTGTCCCGCTGTAGAGGAGGGTTGTCACCAGAGGACCAGACTCCTTCTTTTGCAGCTTAAAATGAACCTGGTCTCTGTTCGGTGTATCCAGATTCTCCAGCAGGGCAGCTCTTTTTGAATCAGGATCATCCGTAAATTTTTCAAAACTTTTAGTAATCTCGATCAGGATCAGATCAAAAAGACGCACCGTCACATTCGGATTGATCTGAAAGGTCTTTGGCAGTCCCCCTGTAAAGGTCTGTGTTATCGCAGGATAAGCTGAATTCTTCTCCATGTCTGGTTTGCCTTTTTCATTATACAGCCACGTGGTTGATTGTCCCGGTGCCAAGTTTACATGGACCCAGCAGCCGCTTCGGCTTGCCTGGAAATCTTCAAAGTTTCCTGCCTGGGCATTATTAAAAGTCCCTTGCATATGGAGCCCCGACCAATCTTTTGTTGGATCAATATAGATTGTTTGGTCCACTGGAAAACGGAAATTATTCTTCACGGTTATCGAAGAGGTTGGTGATGATTCCGATTCTTTACTGCTTGAACAGCAAACTGAAGTAACAGTTAAGAAAGCTAAGCACAAAGAAAAAAGTTTTCTGTTTGTACCGACATAATGTAAATTCAACATATTGTGTCTCCTTTAAAGTAATTGGTCCGACAAATACAATTGTTGTATTTTATTTTTTAAAAAGTAAATATGTGCTGGTGCGAACGCATCTGGACGACTTTCTTGACCTCCAAAAAGCAGAACCAAAATGTCTTTGATTTTATCCATCACTCAGTTATTGCTCATTGGAGCAACAAAAAATATCCATCGTTAGGGTCTTTTCATGTCGGCCTGCAATCAAAACGCCAGTGCCGGCCTGGGTCATACAATACGCAATCGCCTTACTGATACCCGTACCGCCACCTGCGATCAATGCAATCTTTCCTTCTAAAGTAAACATATCGACATTATACCGTTTTTGCTGTTTCGATAAACACCCGGATATTTTCAGTCCCCACTCCCTGCGGAATCCCGCCGCCGCAGGATAAAATAATGCGACTTCTGTTTTTTACCTCTTTTACGGATTGCAGCACCGATTCTTTCACAGTATGGCAAGTCCCTTTTTGAAGCACATCCCGGGGCGGGACATTGCCAAGCAGGGCAACCTTTCCCTGCGTCAGTTCCTGCATCCGGCCGATGCTGTGTTCAAAACTGAAATTAAAAAGATTGACCTTGATTTCGGACAGATAGGGAGCGCAAACCAACCCCGCTGCATCATTGTGCAGGAAATTCACTTTAGCGTCAAAAGATCCATAAATCTTTTTGAAATACGGCACGACATATTCCCTGCACTGGGCATCCCCGACAAATCCAATGATATCATCCAGCAGAAAAATCCCTTCCATAGTCGGAAATTGTTCCATCTGCAAACCAATCCAGTCCACCAGGAAATCGGATCAGTCATCATTGCCATCATCAATTCCGTTGATCCAACGAGAAACGACGCGATGTTTAACGGGCCCCTGGCTACGGCAAATTTAATCTGGTGCCCCATCCCTTCGATCTGTTTCCGTGTATTACGCAGACGATTAAGAACAAACGGCAGCAATCCGTCTGTGTGGGGATTGGGTCTCTTCATACAGCACAGAACCTGGATGTTGGAAGAGAGTTTCTCCGCATGCGGCAGGTTCATTTCCTCCCATCGGCATTTGGCGCCAAAGGCGCTGGGTTCCGTACACATACCGTATTCAGCCCAGAAGCCCGGCAGAAAAATCGTTTCCGGAAACGTTTCAATCGCCTTTTTGTTGGCTTCAAACCATAACCGATCACTGATATAATAATCCAGCGTGTTGATCCCGTACCAGCCCGGCAGCCAGGGACTGTCAATGATAAAACCCGTGACAAGCCCGTTTGTTTGATTGCCCGCGATCACATCCAATAAAAGATTCCATTGCTTTTCATTCATAAGAATTCTTCCATTCCTGTCAATCGGTTATTGTCTGGACAGAATATCTGAGTTGATTTGGTTTTCGACAGGATACAAAACAAGGCCTCCCAGGCATACTGGACTGCCTGAAACCGAAGCAAGTTCAATCTTCACTGTATCGGATTCGGTCAATGTAAATTCCGTCTCGAACAGGTTGCAGCCCTTTTCGGCGGCGATATTTATGATCTGCTTTTTCTGTATAACAGTATCCTTGAAAAAAACAGTTAGGTTCAAAGTCAGATCGGTTTTCTTTTGATTGCATTCTACCGGCATCAATAGAACCAGACGGTATTTCCCGGCAGCCAATGTTCGCGGCCCGGCGTAATCCTCATGATGCATAATCGGCTCAATCGTTAACTGAATTTTATCATCTGAGAAGATCCCGGTTTCAACGATCTCGGATTCAGCACTATCGACAGCGTCTTCGCTGGCAGACAAGGTATAGGTTTCGTATTTTGTTTCCGCTGTTCCTAATGTCTCCCACATGTGTTGTTGCGGATCAAAATGAAATGTATAAAGACCCGGTGACTGGGCCATTGGTTCGTGTGAAGTAGGACCAAAATTATATCTCACAGGGCTTACTCCCAGCATCTGGCGAAGCATCTCATAATGGCTTAGCCAGCGGGTATTCAGGGAGACCAGCAATCCCTTTTCGCCGCGAGACAAGCCGCCATTGGATGAAAACTCAGCAAAGTTTTCTATGATATTCTCCGGCCGGACATCCGCTATGGCTTTCCGTGCCGCATCCAGGTCACCCCGGCTGCGATATTCGATGGCCTGCTGAAAACGATGTTCACAGGTTTGCAAATCCAGCATGAATTGTTCCAGCCCCTGGAAATATGCCCGCCATTGTTGACCCTGTAAAGTCAATTTTTTGTCGTCAATCGCATTGAGCATCTGCATGCGGAGCTGATACCCCTTTTCCACATCCTCCAGGCTTTTCAACACCCCATCCTCCCGTACCGTATGCATAAAACGCGAGGTGGTTTCACGGCCTACCCGGGGCATATTCTCAATCCATTCATTCAGGTAATCAGAGAATTCATCGGCTGCCTGTGTCCCTGCCATATCTTCAGCGGCACGGTAAATGGTCTGCCTTAATGGCTGATTTTTCGTTTGATCCCAGACCTGGTTGGACATCGACTTGAAGTAGAGATCCAGCGGTTTGGTCATCCAGTGGATCACGCCAAATGCCTCATCAGCTCCCATTTGTGTAAGCCGGTCGTAAAAATCAGGAAACGGCTTGTAAGGCGGGCCCCAATATTGCCCATCATCATGATGCGCCCAGGCAACCGGCCAAAGAGGCCTTCTGGATGAAGACTTTATATCGACAAACTCTGACCGGCGATCAAGGATCTCGAAAAACGAATCATCCCTAACGACATCCCAGTCCAGAAGGACTAGGGGCACATTCTTGGGTAAAAAGGCATCCATCAGAGGCAGACTGATGCAATGTCCCGGACGCCGCGGGGGAACATCGCGTCGAAGCCATGTACCAAAGGCAATTTTCACATCGCCGCGGCCCACTTCTTCAACGGCCCGTTGATATGCCTGAACCACTTTCCTTAGCCCAAACATGGATGGAGACCATTCATGTTCTGCAAGATGCGGATGGGCCTTAAGTTCTTTTTTGTATTCGGCTTGCCACTGTTGCGGAAGTTTTTCTGTTGTAAGGCGGGTCCATGGACCATTTCTGCGGCCGGGACGACACCATAGCGCAAGGACATCGATATCAGGATACGCCCAGAGTAATTGTTCGACTTGTGTTTTGTAATATCCGTTTCCCTCGACCGTGTCGGGTATCGCCAGCCAGTTTCCCTCGACTTCGAATCTGGCCGACTCCGGAAGCAGAGTAATCAATCCCTGCGGATTGGCTGATTCGGTATCAATGTCAATTGCGAAGTAGACATCCATGTCCCGCTGTGAGGCAAAGTTAAAAACCTGCTGCATCAGTTTTCGGGCTGACTGGGTACGCTGTTGGGATGATCCCTCGACTGAGGCTTCACTGCCGAACACAGACGTGTCAATTACCTGACCTCCCCACATACGGCGTATATCATTGACATGATTGGTGGCCCAATCTCTCCCGATTTTCGTCGACGCAAGATACCCGACCGGCCGATAGGTCCCCTTGAACTCATAGCCGATCATCGGGTTGTTGCCATAAGCATGCACCATAATTCCATTGTAGCCCATCTTCTGTGATTGAACGGTCCATTTCTGCCACTCCTCCAGATTCCATGAACTGCAGCCGCTCAGGAAATTGTGCCAGTTAAAAATAAAACGCCGGCCTATCAGCGGTTGATCCATCCAGTCCATGGGCTCAAATACAAATTGTTTCTTCTGCGGCACCGTATCATAAGACATATAAAATCCGCAGCCGAGTTTTTCCAGCAGTTTATAGACGCCCATTAGGACTCCCCGCTCATCTCTGCCTGCAAGAATCAGATGGGGATTTCGCTTATTCGGAAGACTCCGAACCCGACAACTTTCCTGACCTTTCAGTGTATCCGGTGCCACATAGGTCTTGAGGACGGGCAGCGAGTCAAATGTACCCACCAGGATTACAGCACCTTGGCTCGGTATCTTTGTAGTAATTTGAAATTTCGTATCCGGATACATTTGGCCAAGAAAATGATGAAGTTCTTTGACGGCAATCTCTTCTGCCACAGAGGCGTCATTGCCAATAACAATTTCGATCTTTTGAGCGGTAAAGTTAGAAAAAGACTGACTGTTAAATTTTGCTGCATGATCAATTTGCCGTCTGGTTCTTTCAGGAGTGTGCTGACGCTGGCGAACCTGGATATACATTTCAGCCAGCGGAATCACATCGGTATTGTCCATTAACAGAGTCCATCGCGGGGTATTGAATAACGATTGGTAGTATAAAAATAATTCATGGTCCATATGAAGTTTTTTAACCCATTCCAGGGTTTCCGTATCATTCTTCTTTTGCTCAATCAACCCGTATAATTGATCCAGATCTTTTCTGATTTCTGCCCTGTAATGAAATTCTCTGCGGATATAATCTTCGTATCGAGCCGCAATTGTTTCATATTGACTGCCTGTTAATCGCATATCTTTCCGGATACTTTCCAGTTTCGTGTTTACCACCTGATCCAATTCAGTCTCTGTAAGGATCTGAAAATTACGCCCACCATCGTCGATTCGATCAAAAATTCCAATACCTGGTTTTGCATACAGATTGGCCAGTTGCAATGGATTGAGAATCTCCGCCAGCGGTCCCGAGTCGTACCATTGTGTCTGCCGGATATATTCCCAGATCAGCAAAAGTTTGCGTATTTCTTTCAGCTTTTCTCGAACCTGTGTTTCATTTCCTTCATCAATCAGCTGCTTTGTTTCATGCATCACTTGAAACATCGGCACCCGAACGCGCGGCATCAGAAATTCACCTCGGACGATTACGTCATAATAATAAATTTGCAGTGCCTGCTGTCTGGTCATTTCAAATTCATGAATCCATCGGGTATACCGGTTATTGGCCTCGTCCAGCCAGCGGAGAAACTGTGCATCATCTTCCTGCGGAAAAATATGCCGCCGGTTATAAGGTCTGGATGTCCTGCTCGTACTGGCAGGGCCTGGTGTTCCCGTCAGGACTAATTGTGGACCGTTCCCGGTATGATGCTCGCTGGAATAAAAGTGTACATGTTCCCCCAGCTTCGCCTGTTCCCGTGTTTTGATAAACAGGCCGGCATTCCATTCGGGATGGTCCAGCCATTTTTGTATAATTTCTGAAGGTATTTGAAATTCCAACCATATCCCAAGATCAGAGGGGGCTGTCTTCACGTCCAGGGCAGGCGTACTATAATCTTTATTTTCAATGGAAAGCCCCGGCCCCCCAGCCCAGTTCGTGTTCGGGCAGATAAAATCCCAGCTTACTCCCTGGGGATCTGCAGCTGCTTCCATGGTCCCTTCCTTCCAGCCAACATTGCCCTCCGCCACCTCAAAGACCTGGACCTCAACCGGATAGCGCTGTACAAAACTATTGGGTTTATACAGTCTCAGCATAGCCTTTTCAATCTTATCACACTCCAGTCCGGACAGATCAAACCGTATCAAACTAACACTGCTGTGGAATTCATATAAACCTGCAGCTGAACCAACCTCCAGCAATGGGCTGCTTCCAAAATTCCATTCTGAGAACTCCCGATTCCAAAGGGCTGTATCTTCCACCCGATCCGGAGAAGATATGGTAAAAGTTTCGGCTTTACAAAAAACGGATAATGCAATAAATACGGCAGCTGCAGCTCTCAAAATCCACTGAGGAAAATATATTATCATAGAAATATCCTTTTTGCTGTATCTGTACCATCTCATTGATAAAATGTCGGACTTGTTCAAACTTTCTAAGAAATCCTTATTAATTCTTGAAGCCGCTGCTAAAACGGCCAATCACAAGCCGGATTTCGGGGATCATTACAGTCCAGCCAGTTTTTTGCATAAAAAGCCAGATCGTAGATGTTTATGTAGCAATCCGGTTGTCCTTCGTTGGGACCGGATACATCCACCTCGAGACCATACGAGTAGGCAATCACATCGGGACACATCTCGGGAATATAAAAATTCAGCGTCGGCGAGGGCCATGTTTCCGGCCAATATTCGAGAACATCGTCCCAGCGATTGCTGATTCGGCTGGGTGAGAATTCATCATACTTGGAATCGATCCACCATTCGGTGTACTTGACCATATCGGCATTGTCCATAATGACCGACCATCTCGTTCCTCCAAAAAAGGAATCGTGATATAAAAAGATGTCGTGATTAACCATAGCCCGGCTTAATGCATCGATCATTTCCGATCCGTTATTCTTCTGTTCAATCAACTGCTGCACTTCCCCAATTGCCAGTTTACATTTGTTAAAATATTCACACCGGGTCCGCTCTTCCTGAGCAATCACAGGGCTGATAATCGATGCATGAGCAGGTGTCAGTTCCAACCGGCTTTCCACCAGAGCGACTTCCCCGGCTACGCGAGCATCAATGTCCGCCTCAGAAAGATAGGGATAGTTTTCCATCAAACTGGTGAGAATCCCGTTCCAGCCGCTGGTTTCTTCATCATTGCGGCACCACAGCAGACCGGCCTGATACGGCGAGAGCACTTC